>NZ_JBKOTR010000002.1:0-199450 GCF_049738015.1 Streptococcus sp. CL5.50 | reverse complement strand
ACTTCTTTTGGTTTATCGAAAATGAATTGGTGCCGATCATCGCTTTTAGATATGATAGATCCTATTTTGTTGAAGAAAAAATCCTGAGCCTTTATTCTCAGAATTTTCTTTTATCTTACTGTTGTGGTTGCTGTTGAACTTGTGGATTTTGTGGTGTTGGTTGTACTGGTTGTGTCGGCTGAACAGCCTGACCAGCTTGTCCTTGATTAGGATCAGTTGCTGGAGCATTATTGGGTTGTTGACCAACCGTAGTACTTGCCTGTGTAGTTGAACTTTCAGCTGTTGAGGATTGTTGAGTAGAGGATTCAGTCCATATTGGGCGAGCTCCATTTTTGAATACAAATTCCCCGTTTCTGAAAAGTCCGTCTGGCATCGTCCAGTCTTCTGGATGAGTATCTTCTGATAGATACGTTATCATTGAGCGATAAACTTTAGCTGCAACTAGGAAACCATCTCCAACGATAGGAGTTAAACGATTCGAATAACCTGTCCATACAGCCATAGAATACTTACGAGTATAACCAACAAACATTTCATCTGGAGCTACATAGCCAGTGTTCTTGATGTGTTTCTCAATTTCATCATCTGTGTAGTTAGAAGTACCTGTCTTACCAGCTTGCGCTAACCATGGGAGATAGGCTCCACGACCAGTTCCGTATGCCAAGACGGTTTTCATCATTTCGGTCATCATGTAAGCAGTTGTTTCTTTCATAGCTCGTGTACCAGCATCTGAAAATTCTTTTTCACTACCGTCACTGAAGACGACCTTATTGATATACATGGGTTTGTGGTAAATTCCACCGTTGGCAAAGGCAGCATAAGCAGCAGCCATTTTTTCACTGCTTGCACCGTATTGTTTGTTAGATTCAGTTGTATTACTTGAAATGGCGTTTGCATAGTGGATGCTTGGATAATTGATACCTAAGCCATTTAGGAAGGTTTTCGCTCTATCTAAACCAACTTTATTTAGGGTTTCAACAGCTGTGACATTACGTGACTGTTGAAGTGCATACTGGATTGTAATGTTTCCAAAGTAGCCTTTATCCCAGTTGTAGACGGGAGTATCAGTACCTGGATAGTTATAAGGAACATCATGTACTATAGTTGCAGTAGAGTCATAGACTCCATATTCTAAAGCGGGAGCATAGTCAGTGATTGGTTTCATAGTAGAACCCCAGTCACGGTTGGTTTCAACGGCTTGGTTGATTCCGAAAGATACATTACTTGATTGGTGACGGGCACCTAACTGAGCAATGACTTTACCATTTGTTACATCAACGATAGTAGAAGCTACTTGAAGTTCATCATCTGGATAAGCGACATACTCATCTGTGTTATAAACATCCCAAAGTCGCTGCTGAACATCTTTGTCGACATTAGTATAGACTTCCATACCTGTAGTAAGAAGGTTGTAACCAGTTTCTTGTTCAACTTGGTCGATTACTTCTTTGAGGTAGTTGTCCATATAAGCTGGATAACTATTGGCTGACTTCAAACTTTGGAGACCGTCAGTGACGGGAGTATTAATAGCTTTTTCATAATCTTCTGCACTAATGTATTTTTGCCCTTTCATTTCTGAAAGTACCAAGTTACGACGCTCTAGAGCAGCTTCTGGATGGGAATAAGGATCATATTGGTTTGGAGCTTGAGGCATTCCAGCCAAGAGTGCTAACTGTGGCAAGCTTAAGTCCTTCAAGTCTTTTCCATAGTAATTTTGGGCTGCGGTTTGCATTCCATAGTTACCGTTGGACATGTAGACTTTATTGATGTAATAGGTCAGGATTTCTTGCTTGGTTGCTTTTTGCTCTAGTTGAACGGCTAGCCAAGCTTCTTGAGCTTTACGTGACAAGGTTTGATCAGCAGTTGAAGTAGAAAAATAAGTCAATTTAATTAATTGTTGTGTCAAGGTTGAGGCACCTTGTAGACCTCCTCCTTGTAGATTTCTTAATGCTGCCCCCATGATACGAATAGTATCAACACCTCTATGGTCAAAGAAACGGTGGTCTTCGATAGACACAATTGCCTTGACTAAGTCAGTAGGAATTTCATTTGCTTGAGCATTTACGCGACGTTCAGATCCAAGGTCAGCAATCAGTTCGTTTTTGTTGTCATAAATCTTGCTAGAAGTTGTCGCAACTAATTTACTTTCAGATAAGGCTGGAGCCTTGCTAACAAAGTAGAGGAAGACACCACCACCTAGTAGAAATAAAGCGATAAATAAGGCAAGGAATGTAATTCCCATATACTTTAAGAATCGCAGAATAATTTGTTTGTTCATCTTGTTTTACCACCTAGTAAATGTTCTTTGATAATGTCGAGATAGGGAATTTGAGGGAAAGCTCCCTGCTTTACTAAATATCCGTTTTCTCGAATATATCCAAGTGGCATTGATTTTTGACCCTTATCTTGATGATAAAAACGAATCAAATCAAGTGCCGGTAACAAGTAAGTTTCTTGTTGAGAAGAAAAATGAAGTAGAACGAAGCAAATGCCCTGCTGTTCCAGAACTTGTTCCATATGTTGAATCTGATGAAGATGGAAGTTTTTTAGTGGAATAGCATTTTTTTGTCGTGTTTCCTTGGCTTCAAAGTCAATGTAATGTCCTCTATACACGCCAGAGTAATCTGTTGTGGAAGCTTGTCTAAAATAGGCCTCTACAATTTTGGCTCGACTACGTTGAGGATAGTCTACTCGAACGATCTGAACAGGCGTCGGTTTTTTGTGGATAACTGCCATGCCATGTGTCAGATAGTAGTCGTTGGTAGCGTTAATCATCTTTTCAAAAGTCATTCCTCGATTTGCGAAATTTTTTGGTTGAGAAATAGATGTTTGGTTTTTTTTTGATGAAATTTTATGAGGATAGTTGACCATATTTCTCCTTATTGGTACAATAACATCACTCTATTATACCATAAAATATAAAGAAAGGTGTAAAAATGACTAGAGCTTTAATTATGGGCTATTCTAGCTTTGATTTGGGTGTCTTTAACGAAAAAGATATCAGGTTAAAAATTATAAAGAAAGCGATTAGAAGAGATTTAGAAAACTTAGCAGAAGAGGGGCTTAAATGGCTGGTCTTTACTGGGAGCTTGGGATTTGAATCCTGGGTTCTTGATGTCGCAAATGAAATGAAAGATGAGTATGATTTCAGCCTAGCGACTATTTTTGATTTTGAAACGCACGGGGAAAATTGGAATGAAGCGAATCAGCTTAAACTTAGCCAATTCAAGCAAGTAGATTTTGTTAAATATGCCTATCCCAAGTATGAAAACAAGGGGCAACTACGTGATTACCAACGATTTTTGCTGGAAAATACTGACTTAGCTTATTTTTTCTATGACCCAGAAAATGAGACCAAATTAAAATTTATAGACAATTTGATGAAAAATCAGGAAGGTTATCGCATAAAAAGGTTAACGTTTGAAGACTTAAATGAGCTAGCAGAAAA
This sequence comes from Streptococcus sp. CL5.50, assembly GCF_049738015.1. Taxonomy (NCBI): domain Bacteria; kingdom Bacillati; phylum Bacillota; class Bacilli; order Lactobacillales; family Streptococcaceae; genus Streptococcus; species Streptococcus sp. CL5.50. The sequence goes on along the minus strand of NZ_JBKOTR010000002.1, from coordinate 196,002 downwards.
TTTTTCTGAAAAGTAAGGCTTTGACCTTGATTTTTGTTTGCCTTTTTTTATATAATAATACTATTAGAAACCGAGAATGGAGAGAGAGATGGCAAGTATTATTTTTTCAGCAAAAGATATTTTTGAGCAAGAGTTTGGACGTGAAGTCCGTGGATATAGTAAGGTTGAAGTTGATGAATTTTTGGACGATGTCATCAAGGACTATGAAACTTATGCTGCCTTAGTCAAGTCTCTCCGTCAAGAAATTGCAGAGTTGAAGGAAGAATTAGCTCGTAAACCGAAACCTTCACCAGTTCAAGCAGAGCCTATTGAAGCGGCAACTACAAGCTCTATGACGAATTTTGATATTTTGAAACGCTTGAATCGTCTTGAGAAAGAAGTATTTGGTAAACAAATTTTGGATAACTCTGATTTATAAGAGCTCGTTTGAAATGTGCAATTTTTGGATAATCGCGTGAGGAGAATTTCTTCTCATGAGGAAAGTCCATGCTAGCACAGGCTGTGATGCCTGTAGTGTTTGTGCTAGGCGAAACCATAAGCCTAGGGACGAGAAATCGTTACGGCAGTTGAAATGGCTAAGTCCTTGGATAGGCCAGAGTAGGCTTGAAAGTGCCACAGTGACGGAGTCTTTCTGGAAACGGAGAGAGTGGAACGCGGTAAACCCCTCAAGCTAGCAACCCAAATTTTGGTCGGGGCATGGAGTACGCGGAAACGAACGTAGTATTCTGACTGCTATCAGCTAGAGCTGTTAGTGGTAGACAGATGATTATCGAAGGAAGTGGTCCTAGTCACTTCTGGAACAAAACATGGCTTATAGAAAATTGCATATAGGTTGGGGCTGAGAAATTTTCTCAACCTCATTTTTTAAAGTGGACATATAGAAAGGTCTTGCAAGACTGTAACATGAAAAAAGAATTTAATTTAATTGCAACTGTGGCAGCAGGTCTTGAAGCTGTTGTGGGACGAGAAGTGCGAGAGTTGGGCTACGATTGTCAAGTTGAAAATGGTCGTGTTCGTTTTCAAGGAGACATGAGAGCTATTATCGAGACCAACCTCTGGCTTCGGGCGGCAGACCGTATCAAGATCATCGTAGGAACTTTTCCTGCTAAGACTTTTGAGGAGTTGTTTCAGGGAGTTTTCGCCCTAGATTGGGAAAATTATTTACCACTCGGAGCTCGATTCCCGATTTCAAAAGCCAAATGTGTTAAATCTAAGCTTCACAATGAACCCAGTGTACAGGCAATTTCAAAGAAGGCCGTTGTCAAGAAATTGCAGAAACACTACGCCCGTCCAGAAGGCGTTCCTCTGATGGAGACTGGTCCTGAGTTTAAGATTGAGGTTTCTATTCTGAAAGACATAGCAACTGTCATGATTGATACGACAGGGGCTAGCCTCTTTAAACGTGGCTATCGTACCGAAAAAGGTGGTGCTCCTATCAAGGAAAATATGGCGGCAGCCATTTTGCAACTCTCTAACTGGTATCCAGATAAGCCATTGATTGATCCAACCTGTGGTTCGGGGACTTTCTGTATCGAGGCTGTCATGATTGCTCGAAAGATGGCTCCAGGTCTTCGTCGCTCCTTTGCATTTGAGGAATGGAACTGGATTAGTGACCGTTTGATCCAAGAAGTGCGTACAGAAGCGTCTAAGAAAGTGGATCGTGAGCTTGAGCTAGATATCATGGGCTGTGATATCGATGCACGTATGGTGGAAATTGCTAAGGCCAATGCTCAGGCAGCAGGTGTTGTAGGAGATATTACCTTTAAGCAGATGCGCGTGCAGGATTTGCGTTCTGATAAAATAAATGGAGTGATTATCTCTAACCCACCTTATGGTGAACGCTTGTCAGATGATGCAGGGGTTACCAAGCTTTATGCTGAGATGGGTCAAGTATTTGCTCCTCTGAAAACGTGGAGCAAGTTTATTCTAACTAGTGATGAAGCCTTTGAGACCAAGTACGGTAGTCAGGCGGATAAGAAACGGAAGTTGTACAACGGAACTTTAAAAGTTGATTTGTATCAATATTTTGGTCAGCGTGTTAAACGTCAGGAAGTAAAGTAGGAAGGAAAACTCATGAGTAAGAAAAGACGGAATCGTCATAAAAAAGAAAACCAAGAACCGCGATTTGATTTTGATGAAGCAAAAGAGTTAACAGTTGGTCAAGCTATTCGTAAAAATGAAGAAGTGGAAGCAGGAGTCTTGCCTGAAGATTCCATTTTGGACAAGTATGTCAAGCAACACAAAGATGAAATTGAGGCAGATAAGTTTGAAACGCGTCAGTTTAGCAAGGATGATTTAGTTGAAAAAGAAGAGGTAGAGGAGACTCAGACTCTGGATAATTTGCTTCAAGAGCTTCGTGAGGAAACAGGAGTAACTTCTCCAGATCCAGAAGATGAATTGAATCAGTTTGATGATTTAGAATTAACACGAGTTTCAGAAGCTCCTCTTGTTGAAGAATTTGAGGCGGAAGAGGTACAATTAGTTGGAGCGGAAGAGGCCTTCACACGTTCTCGAGTTACAGATAGTGAAGATGGAAACAGTAAGAAGAAATGGGTGCTGTACGGTATTCTAGCAGCCTTAGTGGTTCTTATCCTTGGAACTGGTTATTATGTTTACCGTCAAGTGAATCGCTCAACAAAGGAAATTCAAACTTCTCAATCATCGTCTAGTGAGCAGAATATTCAGCCGATTTTAGAAGATTTCAATAGTCAATACGATGCCTTCTATACAGATAGCAACAAAACGGCTTTGAAAAATAGCCAGTTTGATAAACTGAGCCAACTTAAAACTTTGCTTGATAAGCTAGAAGGTAGTCGCGAACATACCCTTGCCAAATCGAAGTATGATAGTCTAGCAACTCAAATCAAGGCCATTCAAGATGTCAATGCACAATTTGAAAAACCAGCTATTGTTGATGGTGTTTTGGATACCAATGCCAAAGCCAAATCGGATGCTAAATTTACGGATATTAAAACTGGAAATACAGAACTTGATAAAGTTCTAGATAAGGCTATCAGCCTTGGTAAGAGCCAGCAAACAAGTGCTTCAAGCTCAAGTTCAAGTGAAACTAGCAGCTCAAGTTCTCGCCAAGCAAGTGAAAATACGACTAGTGAGACAAAACCAAGTAGTTCAAATACGGCATCAAATGAAACTAGAAGTTCTCATAGTGAAGTCAATATGGGTCTATCAAGTGCGGGTGTTTCTGTTCAAAGAAGTGCTAGTCGTGTTGCCTACAATCAATCTGCTATTGATGATAGCAATAATTCTGCCTGGGATTTCGCGGATGGTGTCTTAGAACAAATTCTAGCGACTTCACGTTCACGTGGTTATATCACTGGTAACCAATATATCCTTGAACGTGTTAATATCGTTAATGGCAATGGTTATTACAACCTCTACAAGCCAGATGGAACCTATCTCTTTACCCTTAACTGTAAGACAGGATACTTTGTTGGAAATGGTTCTGGACATGCAGATGCTTTGGACTACTAAGCAGTCGTTACAAAATTCTTTCTTTTCAAAAGTAAAAATGATAAAATAAAACAAATTAAACAAGAGGAGTGTCAAATGACAAAAGCTAACTTTGGTGTTGTTGGTATGGCCGTAATGGGTCGTAACCTTGCCCTTAATATTGAATCTCGTGGTTACACAGTTGCTATTTACAACCGTAGTAAAGAAAAAACTGAAGATGTAATTGCTTGTCATCCTGAAAAGAAGTTTGTACCAAGCTATGACGTTGAAAGTTTTGTAAACTCAATCGAAAAACCTCGTCGTATCATGCTGATGGTTCAAGCTGGACCTGGTACAGATGCTACAATTCAAGCCCTTCTTCCACACCTTGACAAAGGTGACATCTTGATTGACGGAGGAAACACTTTCTACAAAGATACAATCCGTCGTAATGAAGAATTAGCAAACTCAGGTATCAACTTTATCGGTACTGGGGTTTCTGGTGGTGAAAAAGGTGCCCTAGAAGGTCCTTCTATCATGCCTGGTGGACAAAAAGAGGCCTACGAATTGGTTGCGGATGTTCTTGAAGAAATCTCAGCTAAAGCACCAGAAGATGGCAAACCATGTGTGACTTACATCGGTCCTGATGGAGCTGGTCACTATGTGAAAATGGTTCACAACGGTATCGAGTATGGTGACATGCAATTGATCGCAGAAAGCTATGACTTGATGCAACACTTGCTAGGCCTTTCTGCAGAAGATATGGCTGAAATCTTTACTGAGTGGAACAAGGGTGAATTGGACAGCTACTTAATCGAAATCACAGCTGATATCTTGAGCCGTAAAGACGATGAAGGTCAAGATGGACCAATCGTAGACTACATCCTTGATGCTGCAGGTAACAAGGGAACTGGTAAATGGACTAGCCAATCATCACTTGACCTTGGTGTGCCATTGTCACTAATCACTGAGTCAGTATTTGCACGTTACATCTCTACTTACAAAGAAGAACGTGTGCATGCTAGCAAAGTTCTTCCAAAACCAGCTGCCTTCAAATTTGAAGGAGACAAGGCTGAGTTGATTGAAAAGATCCGTCAAGCCCTTTACTTCTCAAAAATCATTTCATACGCACAAGGTTTTGCGCAATTGCGTGTAGCTTCTAAAGAAAACAACTGGAACTTGCCATTTGCAGATATCGCATCTATCTGGCGTGATGGCTGTATCATCCGTTCTCGTTTCTTGCAAAAGATTACAGATGCTTACAACCGTGATGCAGACCTTGCTAACCTTCTTTTGGATGAGTACTTCTTGGATGTTACTGCTAAGTACCAACAAGCAGTGCGTGATATCGTAGCTCTTGCTGTTCAAGCTGGTGTGCCAGTACCAACTTTCTCAGCAGCGATTACTTACTTTGATAGCTACCGTTCAGCTGACCTTCCAGCTAACTTGATCCAAGCGCAACGTGACTACTTTGGTGCCCACACTTACCAACGTAAAGACAAAGAAGGAACATTCCACTACTCTTGGTATGACGAAAAATAAGTAGGTCTGCCATGGGGAAACGGATTTTATTACTTGAGAAAGAACGAAATCTAGCTCATTTTTTAAGTTTGGAACTCCAAAAAGAGCAATACCGAGTTGATCAGGTTGAGGAGGGGCAAAAAGCCCTCTCCATGGCTCTTCAGACAGACTATGACTTGATTTTATTGAATGCTCGTCTGGGGGATATGACAGCCCAGGATTTTGCAGATAGGCTGAGTCGGACTAAGCCAGCTTCAATCATCATGGTCTTGGACCATCGTGAAGAATTGCAAGACCAGCTTGAGATAATCCAACGCTTTGCCGTTTCTTACATCTATAAGCCAGTAATCATTGATAATCTGGTAGCTCGTATTTCAGCGATTTTCCGAGGTCGGGACTTCATCGACCAACACTGTAGTCAGATGAAGGTTCCAACGTCTTACCGCAATCTGCGTATGGATGTAGAGCATCATACCGTTTATCGTGGCGAAGAGATGATTGCTCTGACCCGTCGTGAGTATGACCTCTTGGCTACTCTTATGGGAAGCAAGAAAGTTCTGACTCGTGAGCAGTTGTTGGAAAGTGTCTGGAAGTATGAAAGTGCAACCGAAACGAATATCGTGGATGTCTATATCCGTTATCTACGTAGCAAGCTGGATGTAAAAGGTCAAAAAAGTTACATTAAAACCGTGCGTGGTGTCGGTTACACCATGCAAGAATAGAAAAGCAGTTGCAGTTTTGTAACTGCTTTTTTGAGGAAATTCTATATATTGACATGTAATTGAATCTTTGCTACAATCAGTTATGGAGGATAGGTCTAATGAAAATCATAAAAAAATTGATGCAAATTGCATTATCAGTTTTTTTCTTTAGCTTACTGGCAACAAGTGCAGTATTGGCGGATACTATAGGTGGACAGTTTGTTGATAAAGATAATAGAAAATATTATATAAAAGATGACCATAAAGCAATCTATTGGCATAAAATAGACGGTAAAACCTACTATTTTGGTGATAGTGGAGAAATGGTAGTTGGTTGGCAATACTTAGAAATCCCTGGGACAGGTTATCGTGATGATTTATTTGATAATCGACCAGTTTTTGAAATTGCCCTTCAACCGAAGTGGTACTACTTTGGACAAGATGGTGTCCTACAAGAATTTGTTGGATGGAAACAATTAGAAGTTAAGGATTCGTTAAATGTTGGTAAAAAACATGGTGAGGGCTTTGAAGGCCCAGAAGTTCTTAAATTAGCAAATTATTACTTTGCTCAAGACCATTCTTTAAAAACAGGTTGGCTTTATGATCAATCCAACTGGTATTACCTAGTAAAAACAGCTTACTTAGGGAAAGACTACTTTGGTGGTGAAAGATGTACAGGCTGGATCAATGATAACTCAACTTGGTACTATCTAGATCCAACAAGTGCTGCAATGCAAACTGGTTGGGAACAACTTGGCAATAAGTGGTACTACCTCCGTTCATCAGGTGCCATGGCAACTGGTTGGTATCAGGAAGGCTCAACTTGGTATTATTTAGACCAGTCAAATGGTGATATGAAAACTGGATGGCAATACCTTGGTAACAAGTGGTACTATCTTCGTTCATCAGGAGCTATGGTCACTGGCTGGTTCCAGGTCGGCAGTAAATGGTACTACGCTTATAGCTCAGGTGCTTTAGCAGTGAATACGACTGTAGATGGCTATTCTGTCAATTATAATGGCGAATGGGTTCAATAATGAAAGAGGCGATTGTGAATGGAAACAATCGCTTTTTTTGTGAAAATATAATAAAATAGATAGGAGAAAATAAATACTTGTAGGAAAAAATAATACTCTTCGAAAATCAAATTCAAACCACGTCAGCGTCGCCTTACCGTACTCAAGTACAGCCTGCGGCTAGCTTCCTAGTTTGCCTTTTGATTTTCATTGAGTATGAGACGGTCTTTCCGTCTAGCTAAAAGGAAAACATGACAAAAAAAGTGGGTGTCGGTCAGGCACATAGTAAAATAATTTTAATAGGGGAGCATGCGGTCGTTTACGGTTATCCTGCCATTTCCCTGCCTCTTTTGGAGGTGGTGGTAACTTGTAAGGTAGTTCCTGCAGCGAGTCCTTGGCGTCTCTATGAGGAGGATACCTTGTCCATGGCAGTTTATGCTTCGCTGGAGTATTTGGATATCAAAGAAGCCTGCATTCGCTGTGAGATTGACTCGGCTATCCCTGAAAAACGGGGAATGGGTTCGTCAGCGGCTATCAGCATAGCGGCCATTCGTGCGGTTTTTGACTACTATCAGGCTGATCTGCCTCATGATGTACTAGAAATCTTGGTCAATCGGGCTGAGATGATTGCCCATATGAATCCGAGTGGTTTGGATGCTAAGACCTGTCTCAGTGACCAGCCTATTCGCTTTATTAAGAACGTAGGATTTACAGAGCTTGAGATGAATCTATCCGCATATTTGGTGATTGCAGATACGGGCGTTTATGGTCATACTCGTGAAGCCATCCAAGTGGTTCAAAACAAGGGCAAGGATGCCCTGCAGTTTTTGCATGCCCTGGGAGAATTGACCCAGCAAGCAGAAGAAGCGATTTCACAAAAAGATGCTGAAGGACTGGGACAAATCCTTAGTCAAGCGCATTTACATCTAAAAGAAATTGGTGTTAGTAGCCCTGAGGCGGATTCTCTAGTTGAAACGGCTCTTAGCCATAGTGCTCTGGGTGCCAAGATGAGCGGTGGTGGGCTAGGAGGCTGTATCATAGCCTTGGCAACCAATTTGACTCAAGCTCAAGAACTAGCAGAAAGATTAGAAGAGAAAGGAGCTGTTCAGACATGGATAGAGAGCCTGTAACAGTACGTTCTTACGCAAATATTGCTATTATCAAATATTGGGGAAAGAAAAAAGAGAAAGAGATGGTGCCTGCTACTAGCAGTATCTCTCTGACTTTGGAAAATATGTACACAGAGACGACTTTGTCATCTCTACCGACGGATGCGACAGCTGATGCCTTTTATATCAATGGTCAGCTACAGAGTGAGGCGGAGCATGCCAAGATGAGCAAGATTATTGACCGTTATCGTCCAGCTGGTGAGGGCTTTGTCCGTATTGATACTCAGAACAATATGCCTACCGCGGCGGGTCTGTCCTCAAGTTCTAGTGGTTTGTCCGCCCTGGTCAAGGCTTGTAATGCTTATTTCAAGCTTGGATTGGATAGAAGTCAGTTAGCGCAGGAGGCTAAGTTTGCTTCAGGCTCTTCTTCTCGGAGTTTTTATGGACCGCTAGGAGCCTGGGACAAGGATAGTGGAGAAATTTACCCTGTAGAGACAGACTTGAAACTAGCTATGATTATGTTGGTGCTAGAGGATAAGAAAAAACCAATCTCTAGCCGTGACGGGATGAAACTCTGTGTGGAAACTTCGACGACTTTTGACGACTGGGTACGTCAGTCTGAGAAGGATTATCAGGATATGCTGGTTTATCTCAAGGAAAATGACTTTGCCAAGGTTGGGGAGTTAACGGAGGAAAATGCCCTAGCTATGCACGCTACGACCAAAACAGCATCACCAGCCTTTTCTTATCTGACGGATGCGTCTTATGAAGCCATGGACTTTGTTCGCCAGCTACGTGAGCAAGGAGAGGCTTGTTACTTTACTATGGATGCTGGTCCCAATGTCAAGGTCCTCTGTCAGGAGAAAGACTTGGAGCATTTATCAGAAATCTTCGGTCAACGTTATCGCTTGATTGTGTCAAAAACAAAGGATTTGAGCCAAGATGATTGCTGTTAAAACTTGCGGAAAGCTCTATTGGGCAGGTGAATATGCTGTTTTAGAGCCAGGGCAGTTGGCCTTGATAAAGGCCATTCCCATCTATATGAAGGGCGAGATTGCTTTTTCTGATAGTTACCGTATCTACTCAGATATGTTTGGTTTCGCAGTGGATTTGACGCCGAATCCTGACTACAGCTTGATTCAAGAAACGATTGCTTTAGTGGAAGATTTCCTGATTTATCGAGGTCAAACTTTAAAACCTTTTTCTCTAGAAATCCGAGGAAAAATGGAACGAGAAGGGAAAAAGTTTGGTTTAGGTTCTAGTGGCAGCGTCGTTGTCTTGGTTGTCAAAGCTCTGCTAGCTCTATATAATCTTTCTGTTAATCAGGGCCTCTTATTCAAGCTGGCTAGTGCTGTCTTGCTCAAGCGCGGAGACAATGGTTCTATGGGGGACCTTGCCTGTATTGTGGCAGAGGAATTGGTTCTTTACCAGTCATTTAATCGCCAGAAGGTGGCTACTTGGTTGGAAGAAGAAAACTTAGCGACTGTTTTAGAGCGTGATTGGGGCTTTTCAATCTCACACGTACAACCTGCCCTAGAATGTGATTTCCTAGTGGGATGGACCAAGGAAGTGGCTGTATCGAGTCACATGGTCCAGCAAATCAAGCAAAATATCAATCAGAATTTTTTAAGTTCCTCAAAAGAAACGGTGGTTTCTTTGGTAGAAGCCTTGGAGCAGGGGAAAGTAGAAAAAAGCATCGAGCAAGTAGAAGCAGCCAGCAAGCTCTTAGAAGGCTTGAGCGCAGATATTTACACGCCTTCGCTTAGACAGCTGAAAGAAGCCAGTCAAGATTTGCAGGCTGTTGCCAAGAGTAGTGGCGCTGGTGGTGGTGATTGTGGTATTGCCTTGAGTTTTGATGAGCAATCAACTGAAACCCTAAAAAACCGTTGGGCCGATCTGGGGATTGAGCTCTTATACCAAGAAAGGATAGGACATGACGACAAATCGTAAGGACGAGCATATCCGCTATGCCCTTGAGCAGAAAAGTTCCTATAATAGCTTTGATGAGGTGGAGTTGATTCATTCTTCCTTGCCTCTTTACGATCTGGATGAAATCGATCTGTCGACAGAATTTGCTGGTCGAAAGTGGGATTTTCCTTTTTATATCAATGCCATGACAGGTGGAAGCGATAAGGGAAGAGAAATAAATCAAAAGCTGGCTCAGGTGGCGGAAGCCTGTGGGATTTTATTTGTAACGGGCTCTTATAGTGCGGCTCTCAAAGATCCATCAGATGCCTCTTTTTCTGTCAAGTCTAGTCATCCAAATCTCCTTCTTGGAACCAATATTGGATTGGACAAGCCTGTCGAGTTAGGACTTCAGACTGTAGAAGAGATGCATCCTCTTCTCTTGCAAGTCCATGTCAACGTCATGCAGGAATTGCTCATGCTTGAGGGAGAAAGGAAGTTCAGATGCTGGCAATCGAATCTAGCAGACTATAGCAAGCAAATCCCTGTTCCTATTGTCCTAAAGGAAGTGGGCTTTGGAATGGATGTGAAGACCATCGAGAGAGCCTATGAATTGGGCGTTCGAACCTTTGACCTGTCAGGTCGTGGTGGTACCAGCTTTGCCTATATTGAAAACCGTCGCAGTGGTCAGCGTGATTATCTCAATCAATGGGGCCAGTCCACCATGCAGGCTCTTCTCAATGCCCAAGACTGGAAAGACAAGGTTGAACTCTTGGTCAGTGGAGGGGTTCGGAATCCACTGGATATGATTAAGTGCTTGGTCTTTGGCGCAAAGGCTGTGGGACTGTCTCGAACAGTTTTGGAATTGGTTGAAAGCTACACAGTGGAAGAGGTGATTTCCATTGTCCAAGGCTGGAAAGACGATCTGCGTTTGATTATGTGTGCTCTTAATTGTGCCACCATAGCAGATTTGCAAAAAGTAGACTATCTTCTTTATGGAAAATTAAAAGAAGCAAATGATCAGATGAAAAAGGCGTAACCACCGCCTTTTTTTCCATCCTCAGACCGAGGTGACTTTTTTGAATTGTGATAAAATAGAAGGGAGAGGATGAACCTATGAGAAAATTTAAAATCTTTTTATTTATCGAAGCCTGTCTTCTGACAGGAGCTCTGATTTTGATGGTATCAGAGCATTTTTCGCGTTTTCTGCTGATTTTATTCCTCTTTTTGCTTTTGATTCGCTATTACACTGGTAAAGAGGGGAATAATCTTCTTTTAGTGGTGGCAACCATTCTCTTCTTTTTCATCGTCATGCTCAATCCTTTTGTGATTCTAGCTATTTTTGTTGCGGTCATCTATAGCCTCTTTCTTCTTTATCCGATGATGAACCAAGAAAAAGAGCAGACCAATTTGGTGTTTGAAGAGGTGGTAACGGTTAAGAAGGAGAAAAATCGTTGGTTTGGAAATCTCCATCATTTTTCAAGTTATCAAACTTGCCAGTTTGATGATATCAATCTCTTTCGTCTCATGGGCAAGGACACCATTCATCTGGAGAGGGTCATCCTAACCAATCATGACAATGTCATTATCCTCAGAAAGATGGTAGGAACGACCAAAATCATTGTGCCTGTAGACGTGGAAGTCAGTCTCAGCGTTAACTGTCTCTATGGTGATTTGACTTTTTTCAACCAGCCCAAGCGAGCCCTCCGAAATGAACACTATCATCAAGAAACAAGAGACTATCTTAAGAGTAACAAGAGTGTCAAGATTTTCTTGACCACTATGATTGGAGATGTTGAGGTGGTCAGAGGATGAAAAAACAAGCCTATGTAATGATTGCTCTCACCTCCATCCTGTTTGTCTTATTTCTGTCCCACAGCTTGCTGGACATCCTTGACTTTGACTGGTCTATTTTCTTGCATGATGTCGAAAAAACAGAAAAATTTGTCTTTTTGTTGTTGGTATTCAGCATGTCCATGACCTTTCTCTTAGCCCTGTTTTGGAGAGGTGTTGAAGAGCTTTCTCTAAGAAAAATGAAGGCCAATCTCAAGCGTTTATTGGCAGGGAAAGAAGTGGTTCAGGTTGCTGATCCAGATTTGGATGCCAGCTTCAAGTCCTTGTCAGGTAAACTTAATCTTTTGACAGAAGCTCTTCAAAAGTCTGAAAATCACAGTCTTACTCAGGAAGAGGAAATCATCGAGAAAGAACGAAAGCGGATTGCTCGGGATTTGCACGATACGGTTAGTCAGGAGTTGTTTGCGGCCCACATGATTTTGTCAGGTGTCAGCCAGCAGGCTTTGAAACTGGATAGAGAAAAGATGCAGACCCAGTTGCAGAGTGTCACAGCCATTTTAGAAACAGCTCAGAAGGACTTGAGAGTCTTGCTCCTGCATTTGCGCCCAGTTGAATTGGAACAGAAGAGCTTGATAGAAGGGATTCAAATTCTTCTAAAAGAGCTTGAGGACAAGAGTGATCTCAAGGTTAGTCTTAAGCAAAATGTATCTAAATTGCCTAAGAAAATCGAGGAGCATATCTTCCGTATTCTGCAAGAATTGATCAGCAATACCCTCCGCCATGCCCAGGCCTCTTGTCTGGATGTCTATCTCTATCAGACGGATCTTGAATTGCAGCTGAAGGTGGTGGACAATGGGATTGGTTTCCAGTTAGGGAGTTTAGACGACTTGAGTTATGGACTGCGGAATATCAAGGAGCGAGTCGAAGATATGGCAGGAACGGTTCAACTCTTGACAGCTCCCAAGCAAGGTCTGGCGGTTGATATCCGTATTCCCCTGTTAGATAATGAGTTATAAAGGAGTAGAGATGAAAATTTTACTAGTAGATGACCATGAAATGGTCCGATTGGGCTTGAAAAGCTACTTTGACCTCCAAGATGATGTAGAAGTTGTAGGTGAGGCTGCCAACGGATCTCAAGGCATTGACTTGGCCTTGGAACTGCGTCCAGATGTCATTGTCATGGATATCGTCATGCCTGAGATGAATGGAATTGACGCGACCTTGGCCATCCTCAAAGAATGGCCTGAAGCCAAGATTTTGATTGTGACCTCTTACTTAGACAATGAAAAAATCATGCCTGTCTTAAATGCTGGTGCTAGGGGCTATATGCTCAAGACTTCAAGTGCGGATGAATTGCTGCACGCTGTTCGTAAGGTAGCTACTGGGGAGCTGGCCATTGAGCAAGAGGTCAGTAAGAAGGTCGAATACCACCGCAATCATATAGAACTACATGAGGACTTAACTGCGCGTGAGCGAGATGTGCTTCAACTCATCGCCAAGGGCTACGAAAATCAGCGCATCGCAGACGAACTGTTTATCTCTCTCAAGACGGTCAAGACCCATGTGTCCAATATCCTAGCCAAACTTGAAGTCAGCGATCGTACCCAGGCGGCTGTCTATGCCTTTCAGCACCACTTGGTGGGTCATGAAGACTTTTAATAGTTATGTAAAAATAATATTGGAGAAGTAGCTGAACTTAGTATCAAAGAAGCAAGCAAGTACCTCTAGCACGATAAAATATTTTTTTCACAATGTTTTATGTTATTTGTTGACATTCATTTTATAGGGGAGTAAAATGAAGCTAAAGATAACTAAAGTAATGTAGTATTTATCAAAGGATATAAAAAATCCAAAAGGAGGTTAGAATCATGTCTCCGTAAATTATCAAAATAAGGTCACTAGAGCGTTAAGGAATTTTGAAGAAAGGATTTTTGTCATGAAAAAATATATTACTTATGCAGCTTTATTACTTACTTCAGGAGCTTTGTTATCAACTACTTATGTAGTTAATGCAGAAACTACAACGTCTACCACTAAAGTGACTACATCACAAACAACTTCACAGTATACAAGCGAGAAAGAAGCAATTGATCAACTTGTTAAAGAAGGTAAAATTAAGGTTGAAGATGCAGAACAAGTTAAGTTGGTAGGATTTTCTCCTAGAGAATTAACGCAAGTAGAAGGCGATCAAGAAAAAATAGCATTTAATCAAAATAGAGATGATAAAGGAACCTGGATGATAACAGATGGTCGCTGGTGGTTCAAATATACTTCAGGTGGGTATGCTAAACATTGGGAATTCTTAGATAAGAAATGGTATTATTTTGATGATCAAGGTTGGATGAAATCAAATGAGTGGATTAACCCAGATGGTAATTGGTACTATCTTTCAAATGACGGTTCCATGCTAACTGATTATAATAGAGTTAATGGGAAACCTTATTTCTTCAGATCTAACGGTGTTTGCGTAGAAAATAAAGGTCAGGCAATTGCTGAGTATGCAGAGACATTTGTAGATAAAATCCCATATGTTGGGGGTTGGGCAGACTTGAATAAGGGTGTAGATTGCTCAGGATTTACACATGCCATATATAAAAACTTTGACATTTACTTAGGAACTGATACTAGATCTCAATTTAAGCAAGGAATTGATGTAACTGGTAATGAAAAACCTGGAGATTTAATTTTCTTTAATAATCTTGAACATGTGGGAATTAATATTGGCGGTAACCAAGTGGTTCACGCAAATTATGTAAGAAAATTTGTAAACATAACTAACAATGAATACATTGGATCTATTGACGGAGCTAGACGAGTTTGGTAACAATAAAATTTAAATGTCATAAATAATTTGTTACTAATTGGAGGAAACGGCTATGAAAAAATCTAAACTACTTACACTTGGTTTGCTTGCAGGTGCTGGCCTACTTTTATCTATCAACCAAGCACAGGCTGCAGATACATGGGTAAAAAATGGTTCTGACTGGAATCTTTCTCAAGATGGCAGTCTAGCTAAAAACAAATGGGTGCAAAATGCTGGCTCTTGGTACCACTTTGACGGTTCTGGTAAAATGCAGACAGGCTGGTACAAGGAAGGCAATACATGGTATTCGCTCGCAGACAGTGGGGCTATGCGTACTGGCTGGTACAAGGAAGGCAATACATGGTACTCACTCGCAAATAGTGGGGCTATGCGTACTGGTTGGTACAAAGAAGGGTCTACTTGGTACTACCTCAAAGGCAGTGGCGCTATGGCAACAGGATGGGCAACTGCAAATGGTCAATGGTCTTACTTTGAAAAATCAGGTGCTATGGTAGCAGATAGAGCTGTTCCAGCAAGCGATGGGGAAAGTTATGTCATTGGTAAGGATGGTTATATGTTAACCAAACTCCCTAGTCAGGTTGAACAAGATCCTTTTGATGATACAGTTATTACAGATATCGTTACTTTGTCTGATGGTTATGACTATCACCTTGTTCATAAGAAAGATGGAGTTGTTATCGAAAAGAATGCCTGGTATATCAAACCTATTGTTGAACGTTTTTCTTATCAAAAGATTGGCGATATAAAACGAAATACTTTAGATGCCATTACTGATAATAAAAAACCAGGGGAAGAAATTGATCCTAAAGCTGTCATAAAGAATTTCCAAAACTTACCAAATAAGTATTACTTTGGAGCAGATGGACGTAAGGTTGCGAATCTACCAGAATTCACTACTCACTTCCCTATTCAAAAAGTTGGGTCTGAACTTTATCTTAAAAACTCAAGTCCAGTTATTAGTCTAGATTCATCTGGATTGACAATTAATGACAATAAACTTTATCTAAGAGGTGCCAATGATGATAATGGTAAACTTGTAACTGGATATTTTACAATGTTTATGGACGGATTATTATCTAAAGATCACCATATTTTGGGCTATGCAGATGAATCTGGTGAAATCGTGAAGATGAAAGTTTTGCCTAATGATTTCCGTGATTATATTGAAAAAGGAATTTCCGGTTTTTATGGAGAAACTGTTAGATATGACAGTTCAACAGGAAATGTTTCTGTTGTGAAATAAACTATCTGACATAGTAAAAAGAAAAAAGCGAACAGTTTTGTTTACTAGGAAGTCATGTTCATTTCACTATAGAACAGGAGGAAATAACTATGAAAAAATCTAAACTATTCACTCTTGGTTTGCTTATAGGTGCTGGTCTGCTTTTATCTATCAACCAAGCACAGGCTGCAGATACTTGGGTTAAAAATGGTGCTGACTGGAATCTTTCTCAAGATGGCAGTCTCGCTAAAAACAAATGGGTACAAAATGCTGGCTCATGGTATCATTTTGACAGCACTGGTAAAATGCAGACAGGCTGGCTCAAAGAAGGCAATACTTGGTATTCACTAGCAGATAGTGGTGCTATGCGCACAGGCTGGTACAAGGAAGGCAATACCTGGTACTCACTCGCAAATAGTGGTGCCATGCGCACTGGCTGGTATAAGGAAGGTAACACCTGGTACTCATTAGCTAATAGTGGCGCTATGCGTACTGGCTGGTACAAAGAAGGCAACACATGGTATTATCTTCATTTTAGTGGTTCTATGATGACAGGTTGGGAGTGCATAAATGGTGATTGGTATTATTTTGAACAATCAGGTGCAATGGCCTCTGATAGAGTTGTAAATTCTAGTGATGGAACAGGCTATATTCTCAGCAAGGATGGACATATGTTCACTTTACAAGATAGCCCTTATAAACATGATGATATTGTTCGTTTAGGCGATGGATATGAATATCTGATTAAAGCAAAATATGATGGGAATAAATTTACTGATGTTATAGTGGCTAAAAACACTTGGTATGTCAAACCTGAGTTCAAGAAGTTTTCCGACAAATATGGGGATCATGTTGCAAATATAACCTTAGCTTTAGTGGATAATAAAGAAAAAGGACAAGAAATTGATCCTAAAGCTGTTATTCGTAATTTCCAAAATCTGCCAGGTCGATATTACTTTGGAGCAGATGGTCGTAGAGTATTACCACTTCCAGAGATGACAACTAGATCAGAAATCAAAAAAGTTGGCAATGATCTTTATCTAGAAGACCCAGGTGTACGACTTAGACTTCCGTCTACTTACTTCACAATCAATAACAATAAACTATACTATTTAGAAAATGAACAAGGTAAGCTTAAAACAGGTTACTTTGTACTGATTGATGATGGAGCAACCACTACTCACTATCACATTCTAGCCTATGCGGATCAATCCGGTGAGATTCTTAAGATGAAACGCTTGCCATCAGGAGTTAGAGATTATCTTGACAAAGAAATCGATGGTTTCTATGGTCAAAAAATTAAGATTGAATCTCCACACTCAAACGAATATTACAAAGTGGTTGTGGTTAAATAAGAAAAACGAATCGCCTAATGAGGGATGTATGGGCGATTCGTTTTTTAACTGTAATCAGCCACTACTGAATACCTTTTATAAGATTATATTTGAATTCTAAAGAAAATTAAGAAGAAACCATACTTCCAGCAGGATTGAAAAGCGCATTCGTTACTTGAAAAAAGTCGCCCATTTATGTTATAATAGACTGTATTTAAAAAATTTTAAGGAGAAATGACAGAATGTCTGTATCATTTGAAAACAAAGAAACAAACCGTGGTGTCTTGACTTTCACTATCTCTCAAGACCAAATCAAACCAGAATTGGACCGTGTCTTCAACTCAGTGAAGAAATCTCTTAATGTTCCAGGTTTCCGTAAAGGTCACCTTCCACGCCCTATCTTCGACAAAAAATTTGGTGAAGAGTCACTTTACCAAGACGTTATGAACGCTCTTTTGCCAAATGCTTATGAAGCAGCTGTAAAAGAAGCTGGTCTTGAAGTGGTTGCTCAACCAAAAATTGATGTAACTTCAATGGAAAAAGGTCAAGACTGGGTTATCACAGCTGAAGTCGTGACAAAACCTGAAGTTAAATTGGGTGACTACAAAAACCTTGAAGTATCAGTTGATGTAGAAAAAGAAGTAACTGACGCTGACGTTGAAGAGCGTATCGAACGCGAACGCAACAACTTGGCTGAATTGGTTATCAAAGAAGCTGCTGCTGAAAACGGCGACACTGTTGTCATCGACTTCGTTGGTTCTATCGATGGTGTTGAATTTGATGGCGGAAAAGGTGAAAACTTCTCACTTGGACTTGGTTCAGGTCAATTCATCCCTGGTTTCGAAGACCAATTGGTAGGTCATTCAGCTGGCGAAACTGTTGATGTGGTTGTAACATTCCCAGAAGACTACCAAGCAGAAGATCTTGCAGGTAAAGAAGCTAAATTCGTAACAACTATCCACGAAGTAAAAGCTAAAGAAGTTCCAGCTCTTGACGATGAGCTTGCAAAAGACATCGACGAAGAAGTTGAAACACTTGCTGAATTGAAAGAAAAATACCGCAAGGAATTGGCTGCTGCTAAAGAAGAAGCTTACAAAGATGCAGTAGAAGGTGCAGCAATCGATAAAGCTGTAGAAAACGCTGAAATCGTAGAACTTCCAGAAGAAATGATTCACGAAGAAGTTCACCGTTCAGTAAATGAATTCCTTGGAAACTTGCAACGTCAAGGTATCAACCCTGACATGTACTTCCAAATCACTGGAACTACTCAAGAAGACCTTCACAATCAATATCAGGCAGAAGCTGAGTCACGTACTAAGACTAACCTTGTTATCGAAGCAGTTGCGAAAGCTGAAGGATTTGACGCTTCAGAAGAAGAAATCCAAAAAGAAATCGAGCAATTGGCAGCAGACTACAACATGGAAGTTGCACAAGTTCAAAACTTGCTTTCAGCTGACATGTTGAAACACGATATCACTATCAAAAAAGCTGTTGAATTGATTACAAGCACAGCAACAGTTAAATAATCTTAATAAACAAAAATCCCACCTGAATTGGTGGGTTTTCTTGTGTACTATTTTCCAAAAATCTCTTTGAGATCTGCGTCTGTAATCCCAATCATGGCTGGGATGCTATCCCAGTTTTCTTCGGTTAGGATGTAGGATTGTTCAGGGGCAGTTGATGTGGTAGTTTCAGAGACAGCTGGTTTATTATCTTCGACATTTTCCAATAGATCACTGAAGCGTTCAATCAGATAGGTTTTTCGGGCAGTTCCGATGTGCTGGGTAGCATAGTCGAAGGCCTGTAATTCACCTAGTAAGATAAGCTTGCTTTTGGCACGTGTAATGGCTGTGTAGATGAGGTTTCTCTCCAGCATACGCCTGCTAGCACTGGTGATAGGCAGGATGACAACTGGGAACTCACTTCCCTGAGATTTATGAATACTCATGGCATAGGCCAAGCGAATCTTGTACCATTCGTTACGTGGGTAAGAGACTTCGTTGCCATCAAAATCAATGACAATCTCGTCTTGTTTCGACTCGGTGTATTTACTCGGAATCAGGTCTGTGATGGCTCCTAAATCCCCATTAAAGACATTGATTTCAGCATCGTTGACCAAGTGAATGACCTTATCTCCCTTACGATAGTGGCACTGGGGAGCTTCAAAACTGAGTTGATCTTTTTGTGGTGGGTTTAGCAGGTCTTGCATGAGCTGATTGATAGCATCAATCCCTGCAGTCCCTCGGTACATGGGAGCCAGAACTTGGATATCACGGGCAGGAATACCACTTCTGAGGGCTGCGCTTAAGATTTTTTCAATAGTAGCAGGAATATGGCCACTAGCAATTTCAAAGTAGGAACGGTCTGCTTTTTTCTGGGTGAAATCAGCTGGCAAGATGCCCTGTCGAATCTGACTAGCTAGGGTGACGATGGTTGATTCTTCGCTTTGCCGGTAAATTTTTTCCAAGCGAGTCTGAGGAATCAAAGGAATATGAAGGAGGTCAGCTAGAACTTGTCCAGGGCTGACAGACGGTAGCTGGTCGCTGTCGCCCACGATGAGGATTTTACTGTTAGAAGAGATGTTGGAGAAGAGTTGGTTGGCCAGCCAAGTATCCACCATGGAAAATTCATCTACGATGATAAAGTCAGCATCCAGATAATCTTCCAGATGACTGGTATCATCGTCACCTGTCATTCCTAAATGTCGGTGTATGGTCGCGCTAAGCAAGCCTGTTAATTCATTCATGCGCCGAGCAGCTCGACCAGTTGGAGCAGCAAGAAGAATCGGCAGATTGCTTTTTTTCCTGATGTCAAGTCCTTCTAAAAGAGCATAAACAGCGATGATACCATTGATAACCGTTGTCTTACCAGTACCAGGCCCACCTGTCAGGATAAAGACCTTGTTCTGGATAGCGTCGCAGATAGCCTGTTTTTGAATATTATCATACTCAATCCCCAGTTCCTCCTCGACAGTAGCTATATGTTTTTGAATGGTTTTTAAATCATGACTCTTCTGTTTTCCTTTTTCAAGGATACGGACCAAGTGACTGCGGATGCCTTCCTCAGCGAAAAAGAGGCTATTGTCAAAGATTTTGGTATCAATCTGCTGAACCTTGTCTTCTTCAATCAGGTAGGAGAGTTCTTGGGCCACTTGGCTGGGATCCAGTTCCACGGGGCGGGAAGACTCAAGGAGGGTAAGGGTTTGTTCCAGCAAATCCCGTGCTTCAACATAGGTGTCCCCTGTTTCCATACAGGCCTGAAAAAGACTATGTACTAGACCGGCGCGGAAGCGTTCAGGAGCCTGACTTTCGATACCTAGTTCTTCCGCTAATTGGTCAGCAATGGTAAAGCCCAAGCCCTTGATATCCTCGACTAACTGGTAGGGATAATTTTCAACCACATCAAGGGTTTCTTCCTTGTAAAAGTCTTGAATCTGAAAGGCTAATTTATTGGGAATGCCGTAGTTGGCTAGTTTGGCTAAAACCATCTCTGTTCCGTAGTTGAGACGAAGAGTGGATACGAAAGCCTCGCGATTTTTGGCAGAGAGTCCTGAGATGCCTTCTAGCTTTTCTGGGTGTTGCAGAATTTCGTCAATGGTATTGTCACCATAGGTGTCCACGATTTTCTGAGCTGTCTTGAGACCAATTCCCTTGAAATGGCTACTTGAAAAGTACTTAACCAATCCCTTGCTAGTTGGTTTTGCACGTTCATAACGGCTGATTTGCAGTTGTTCCCCATACTTGGAGTGCTGGACAATTTGCCCCCAAAAAGTATAGTCTTCGCCTTCAATTACGTCAGCCATGGTTCCTGTTACAATGATTTCAAAATCATCAAAATCCTCTGCGTCCGTATCTTCGATTTCTAGGAGGAGGATGCGATAAAAATTGCTGGGATTTTCAAAAATAATCCGTTCAATGGTTCCTGAAAAATAAACTTCCATAAAATTCCTTTGCATGAATAGGTGAGAGTTGGGGTTGTTTTTACTATAGTCAATAAACGATCCCTTCTCACGATAGAAGAAGAGGCTGAGATTCTTGATTCTCGGCCTCTTAGGTCTCTTAAAATGTTCCGATACGGGTGATTGGCCAGAAGCGGAATTTAGCTTCCCCTGTGATATCTTTTGCTTTGAAGGTACCTACGTGGCGGCTGTCGCTCGAAACCAAGCGGTCATCTCCGAGGAGAAGGTATTCTCCTTCTGGGACAGTAAAGCTAAAGTTGGTGTTGTAGTTGACATCAACTGTGAAGGCTTGAGCTTTTTCAGCGATACTTCTAAAGAAAGTTCCTTTATTTCCTTCAAATCCCTTGCCTGAATAGGTGCTTTGGAGTTTGTCGTCCTTGAAGCGTTTGATGTAGTCTGCTAGGTAAGGCTCGTCCGTCTCTTTGTCATTGATGTAAAGTTTATCGTTTTCGTAACGGATGGTGTCGCCAGGCATTCCGATAACACGTTTGACGATGTCCTTATTCCCATCATCTTCATGGGCTACCACGATATCAAATCGGTCAATAGGGAGGTGTTTGACAACAAAGAGGATTTCGCCATCCGCTAGGGTAGGATCCATGGAATGCCCTTCTACGCGAACATTGCTCCAAAAAAAGATACGACTTAAAGCTAGTAATGACAGAATTAGGAGGAACAATCCCCACTCTTTTAGGAAATATTTAAATGAATTCATAATTTACCTCTCTAAGCGTTTTTTCGCTTTTTCAGTATTTTTAAAGTGCAGTTTGGCGCAGAAGTTAAGTCCCTGCATACCATAGGCTTGCAAAATCTGGCTAGCCACCTTGTCAGATGCCGTTCCAGCTCCACTTGGAAGTTGATAGCCCAGTTCTCGTTCCAGATTTTCAAGATTTTCCAGAAAGAGATCACGCGCAATGACAGAAGAAACTGCGACAGCCAAGTATTTGCCCTCAGCCTTTTCTTCTAGGCTGATAGGATTGCTGAAACGATTGGCCTCTTGTGCCAAGTACTTGTCATAATTTTTAGCACTGGTAAAGGCATCAATCACAATTTTCTCAGGCTGAACACCTTTTTGAAGGAGGAGATAGATAGCCTGATTATGGAGGGCAACCTTAACCGAAACAGCGTTGTAGCGGTCTCCGATGACCTCGTTGTACTTGCTTGGTGAGAGAAGCAGTGCCTGGTGCAGGATTTTTTCTTTGAGGATAGGGGCAATCTGACGGATCTTTTGGTCGGTCAGAGTTTTAGAATCCCCCACACCGAGTTTTCGCAAGAAGGCATGCTGGTCAGGTGTGACAAAGGAAGCCACCACTGCAAGCCCACCAAAGTAGGAACCATTCCCTACCTCATCTGTCCCAATCAAAGGGAAATTTTGTCCGCTGATTTCCTCTACAAACTGATAGCCAAAGAAACTGGCGTATTTCTCAGCTCCTTCACCCTGAAGCAAGACCTTTCCAGAAGTATAGATAGAAACGGTTGCTTGAGGCAGTTTCAAAAAATAGCGAATATAGGGGTTTTTACTGGGAGCCAGACTGGTTTGATAGTGTTCAAGAAAAGCCTGAATCTCCTTTTCGCTTGGTGTGAGTGTTATACTTGCCATAGTTTCTATTGTACCATAAAAGCAGGCAAATTTGTAAAAACTGACAAAGTTAGCGAATTTTGGTATAATATCGTGAGGTGAATTTTATGGCAAATCTAAATCGATTCAAATTTACATTCGGGAAAAAATCATTAACCTTGACAACCGAGCATGATAACCTTTTTATGGAGGAAATCGCCAAGGTTGCGACAGAAAAATACCAAGCAATTAAAGAACAAATGCCTAGTGCAGACGATGAAACAATCGCTCTTTTGTTGGCAGTCAACTGTTTATCAACTCAGCTCAGCCGTGAGATTGAATTTGATGATAAGGAGCAAGAATTAGAAGAATTGCGCCACAAGCTTGTGACTTGCAAGCAAGAACAGAGCAAGATTGAGGATTCCTTATGATTTCACTCCTTCTTCTATTGGTCTTGGCTTGGGGATTTTATATCGGCTATCGGAGAGGCCTGCTCTTACAGGTTTATTACCTGATTTCAGCCATGGCATCGGCTTTTGTGGCTGGCCAGTTTTATAAGGGACTTGGAGAGCAATTTCATTTGCTACTTCCTTATGCAAATCCGCGGGAAGGTCAGGGAACTTTCTTTTTCCCATCGGATCAACTCTTTCAGTTGGATAAGGTCTTTTACGCAGGGATTGGCTACTTGCTTGTATTTGGGATTGTCTATAGCATCGGTCGTTTGCTTGGTCTCCTCTTACACTTGATTCCTAGTAAAAAGCTTGGTGGCAAGTTGTTCCAAGTTTCAGCAGGTATCTTGTCCATGTTGGTGACCTTATTTGTCTTGCAAATGACCTTGACAATCTTGGCGACTATCCCCATGGCAGCTATACAAAATCCTCTTGAAAAGAGTATCGTCGCAAAACACATCATCCAGAGCATACCAGTAACAACCAGTTGGCTCAAACAAATCTGGGTGACAAATTTAATCGGATAAAAAGGGCAGGAGTTTTCCTAGCCCTTTGTTTACAGATTTGACTAGAATCTATCAGAATGTAAAAAGCTACCTCAAAGACAAGGAAATAACGATGAATAAGAAAATATTAGAAACATTAGAGTTCAATAAGGTCAAGGCCTTGTTTGAACCCCATTTGTTGACCGAGCAGGGCTTGGAGCAATTGAGACAGCTAGCTCCGACTGCTAAGGCAGATAAAATCAAACAGGCTTTTGCTGAGATGAAGGAAATGCAGGCACTCTTTGTTGAGCAACCGCATTTTACCATTCTCGCAACTAAGGAAATTGCAGGAATTTGCAAGCGTTTGGAGATGGGAGCGGACCTCAATATCGAAGAATTCCTGCTCTTGAAGCGCGTGCTTCTGTCTAGCCGAGAGCTGCAAAGTTTCTACGCCAATCTGGAAAATATTAGCTTGGAAGAATTAGCCCTTTGGTTTGAGAAATTACATGATTTTCCGCAATTACAAGGAAATCTCCAAGCCTTTAATGATGCAGGTTTCATTGAAAATTTTGCCAGTGAAGAATTGGCGCGCATCCGTCGAAAAATCCATGATAGCGAGAGTCAGGTACGCGATGTTTTACAGGATCTGCTCAAACAAAAAGCGCAGATGTTGACAGAAGGAATCGTTGCCAGTAGAAATGGCCGTCAGGTTCTACCTGTCAAAAACACCTACCGCAATAAGATTGCAGGTGTCGTTCATGATATTTCTGCTAGTGGAAATACCGTCTATATTGAACCCCGTGAGGTGGTCAAACTGAGCGAAGAAATTGCCAGTTTACGAGCAGATGAGCGCTATGAAATGCTTCGCATTCTCCAAGAAATTTCTGAGCGTGTTCGCCCTCATGCGGCTGAGATTGCCAATGATGCTTGGATTATCGGCCGTTTGGACTTGATTCGTGCCAAGGTTCGCTTTATCCAAGAAAGGCAAGCAGTCGTACCTCAGCTGTCAGAAAATCAAGAGATTCAACTGCTCCATGTCTGCCATCCTTTGGTCAAAAATGCCGTCGCAAATGATGTCCATTTTGGCCAAGATTTAACAGCCATTGTCATTACAGGTCCCAATACGGGCGGGAAGACCATCATGCTTAAAACTCTGGGATTGACGCAGGTTATGGCTCAGTCCGGTTTGCCGATTTTGGCAGACAAGGGAAGTCGTGTTGGTATTTTTGAAGAAATCTTTGCTGATATTGGCGATGAGCAATCTATTGAACAGAGCTTGTCTACCTTTTCTAGCCATATGACCAATATTGTGGATATTCTTGGCAAGGTCAATCAACATTCGCTCTTGCTCTTGGATGAGTTGGGGGCTGGTACAGATCCCCAAGAGGGAGCTGCCCTTGCCATGGCTATTCTGGAAGACCTTCGCCTGCGTCAAGTCAAGACCATGGCTACGACTCATTATCCAGAACTCAAGGCCTATGGTATTGAGATAACCTTTGTGCAAAATGCCAGCATGGAGTTTGATACAGCAACTCTTCGCCCGACCTATCGCTTTATGCAGGGTGTTCCTGGTCGAAGCAATGCCTTTGAAATTGCCAAACGTTTAGGACTATCTGAAGTTATCGTAGGAGATGCTAGCCAGCAGGTCGATCAGGACAATGATGTCAACCGGATTATTGAGCAACTGGAAGAGCAGACGCTTGAAAGTCGTAAACGCTTGGACAATATCCGTGAGGTGGAGCAAGAAAATCTCAAGATGAACCGTGCTCTAAAAAAACTTTACAACGAGCTCAATCGTGAAAAGGAAACCGAGCTTAATAAGGCGCGTGAACAGGCTGCTGAGATTGTGGACATGGCTCTAAGTGAGAGTGACCAGATTCTCAAAAATCTCCACAGTAAATCGCAACTCAAGCCCCACGAAATTATTGAAGCCAAGGCTAAGCTGAAAAAATTGGCTCCTGAAAAAGTAGATTTGTCTAAAAATAAGGTTCTTCAAAAGGCCAAGAAAAAACGAGCTCCAAAGGTGGGAGATGATATCGTGGTTCTCAGTTACGGTCAGCGTGGTACCTTGACCAGTCAACTCAAGGACGGTCGCTGGGAAGCCCAAGTTGGCTTGATTAAGATGACTTTAGAAGAGAAAGAATTTGACCTCGTTCAAGCCCAGCAAGAAAAGCAAGTCAAGAAGAAACAGGTCAATGTCGTGAAACGAACTTCTGGTCGTGGACCACAAGCCAGACTGGACCTTCGAGGCAAGCGCTATGAAGAGGCCATGAATGAGCTAGATGCCTTTATCGACCAAGCTTTGCTTAACAATATGGCTCAAGTTGATATCATCCATGGTATCGGAACAGGTGTCATCCGTGAAGGTGTCACCAAATACCTACAAAGAAACAAGCATGTCAAGAGTTTCGGCTATGCCCCACAAAATGCTGGAGGCAGTGGCGCGACTATTGTCACTTTTAAAGGATAGCAGTATTCTGGACTTTATAAAGTAAAAACTGTTGAACTAATTTTTACTAATAAACAAATTGACAAAATCCAACATTTTTTGTAAAATAAGAATTAATTAAATACCAACACCGAATGAAGTTTAATAGAAGTGGGGAATCGTTTGATTTTTCATGACTGTAAATGGACGGAACTCTGGAGAGACCGTAAAGGCACCGAAGGGGCAAGGCAGGCAACTGCTCAAACTCTCAGGTAAAAGGACAGAGCTAGGATAGACCGCTTTTTAGCATTTATCTAAGCATTCCAGAGTACATGTATCTTGCATGTGCTCTTTCTTTTGGGGTTGAAAAGATAGGAGAAGGAAATGTTAGAATTGCTTAAATCAATCGATGCTTTTGCTTGGGGCCCACCCCTTTTGATTTTATTGGTCGGAACAGGGATTTACCTAACTGCTCGTCTAGGACTTTTGCAGGTTTTGCGTCTGCCCAAGGCTTTCCAGCTTATTTTTACTAAGGACAAGGGGCATGGCGATGTGTCCAGCTTTGCGGCCTTGTGTACAGCCCTCGCAGCGACAGTTGGTACGGGAAATATTATCGGGGTGGCGACAGCTATCAAGGTCGGTGGACCAGGAGCCCTCTTTTGGATGTGGATGGCTGCTTTCTTTGGGATGGCTACCAAGTATGCGGAAGGACTACTAGCTATCAAATACCGCACCAAGGACGACCATGGTGCAGTAGCGGGAGGTCCCATGCACTATATCCTTCTAGGGATGGGAGAAAAGTGGCGTCCCCTTGCTATCTTCTTTGCCCTGGCAGGTGTGCTAGTAGCTTTATTGGGAATCGGAACCTTCACCCAGGTCAACTCGATTACAGAATCTATCCAAAATACAACAACTATTTCGCCAGCCATCACAGCTCTTGTGTTGTCTGTATTTGTAGCGATTGCTGTCTTTGGTGGACTCAAGTCCATTTCAAAGGTTTCAACTACTGTTGTTCCTTTTATGGCTATCATTTATATTTTGGGAACTCTTACAGTTATTTTCTTTAATATTGGGAAAATCCCTGCCACAATCGCTTTAATCTTGACATCGGCTTTTAGTCCAGTTGCTGCGGTAGGTGGATTTGCTGGCGCTAGCATTCGAATGGCTATTCAAAATGGTGTGGCGCGAGGTGTTTTCTCGAACGAATCTGGTCTGGGTTCGGCTCCCATTGCAGCAGCTGCGGCTAAGACAAATGAACCAGTAGAGCAAGGATTGATTTCCATGACAGGAACCTTTATTGATACCCTCATTATCTGTACCTTGACTGGTTTGACCATCTTGGTGACTGGTGTTTGGAGCGGCGACTTAAATGGGGTTGCCTTGACTCAGTCAGCCTTCTCAACAGTCTTTTCACACTTTGGACCTGCCCTTTTGACCATCTTCCTTGTTCTCTTTGCCTTCACGACAATTTTAGGTTGGAACTATTATGGAGAGCGCTGTTTCGAGTTTCTCTTCGGTGTTCGCTTTATCTGGCTCTACCGTGTGGTCTTTGTGCTCATGGTCTTGCTGGGAGGATTTATCGAGTTGGATATGGTTTGGATTATCGCAGATATCGTCAACGCCTTGATGGCTTTGCCAAACTTGATTGCTCTCTTGGTTTTATCACCAGTTGTTATTGCTGAGACTAAAAAGTATTTTAATAAATAATGAAATCACACATCGCGTGTGATTTTTTGATTTCATAAAAAATTTCTATCGGTGCAATTTAAAATATATATTATGCAAGGTATAGAATCTGTGATAGACTAGGTTTCAACAAAATGAAAAGAGGTTTTATAATGACAACATTTACAATTCATACAGTAGAATCAGCACCAGCAGAAGTGAAAGAAGTTCTTGAAACAGTAGAAAAAGATAACAATGGCTATATTCCCAACCTAATCGGTCTCTTGGCTAATGCACCTACTGCCTTAGAAGCCTACAGAACTGTCGGAGCTATCAACCGCCGCAATAGCCTGACACCTGTTGAGCGCGAAGTGGTGCAAATCACGGCAGCCGTAACTAATGGTTGTGCCTTCTGTGTCGCAGGTCACACAGCCTTTTCAATCAAACAAATCCAGATGAATGATGACCTGCTTCAAGCCCTCCGTAATCGCACTCCGATTGAAACAGATCCCAAATTGGATACCCTAGCTAAGTTTACCTTGGCAGTTATCAATACCAAGGGTCGTGTAGGAGATGAAGCCTTAGCTGAGTTTTTAGAAGCTGGTTATAGCCAACAAAATGCCTTGGATGTAGTCCTTGGTGTCAGCCTAGCAAGCCTCTGTAACTATGCCAACAACCTAGCCAATACACCAATTAATCCAGAATTGCAACCTTATGCATAATTCATATCTGAGCAAAAAATGAAGTCTGAAATCAACGGACTTCGTTTTTTTAAGTCCTCATTTAAGCGCTTTTATGCTATACTGAAACTAACATAATTATTGGAGGTTAGGATGAAAAAACTCCCCTTAGTATTTTCTGGTTGTTTGTTAGGTTTGGCAGGAGCTGGGAATCTCGTTTTAGATATGTTGCCAGTGCTGTCACATATACTGAGTATGTCAGGTTTGATTTTGTGGATATTCTTTCTGATTTTTCATCTGCTTAATTGGAAGGAAACCAAAGAAGAATTGACCAAGCCCCCTCTTTTGTCAGGAATGGCTACTTTCCCCATGGCTGGAATGATTTTATCGACTTATGTCTTTCGCGTGTTTCCTCATCTTCCTTTGGTTGCGCAAGGAATCTGGTGGTTTTCATTTCTCTTGGATTTGGCCTTGATTGCTGGTTTCACCATCAAGTTTGCTTGTCCGGGTCGGAGGGTTCATGCAACTCCTAGCTGGACGGTTCTCTATGTGGGGATAGCAGTGGCTGCCTTAACCTATCCTCTTGTAGGCATCATCGAAATTGCCTATGCGACCTTGAGTTTTGGGTTTCTCCTAACCTTCTATCTCTACCCGCTTATTTATAGCGATTTAAAGAAACATCCGCTCCCACTAGCCTTGCTTGGGCAAGAAGGAATTTACTGTGCTCCCTTCTCTCTACTCTTGGCTTCTCTGGTTCGAGTTGGAGGTGCCAGCCTGCCGACTTGGCTCTTGATTGTCATGATCTTGGCTTCCCAATCCTTCTTTTTCTTTGTTTTGACTCGCCTGCCCAATATTTTAAAACAAGGCTTTCAACCAGCCTTCTCAGCCTTAACCTTCCCAACCATTATCACAGCTACTTCGCTTAAGATGGCTCAGGGAATCTTGAAACTTCCATTTTTGGATTATTTGGTAGTGGCTGAAACTGTTATTTGCCTAATCATTTTGCTCTTTGTATTAGGCGCTTATCTGAATTGGTTACGAAAAAAGGTCTAGCTAGAAATAGCTAAACCTTATTTTTTATGGTTTGATAACTGCAGCTCCACCCATGTATGGACGAAGAACTTCTGGGATGGTCACAGAACCGTCTGCATTTTGGTAGTTTTCAAGAATAGCAGCCACTGTACGTCCAACTGCAAGTCCAGAACCGTTCAAGGTATGGAGCAATTTCACCTTACCATCTGCTTCATCACGGTAACGGATTTGGGCACGACGGGCTTGGAAATCTTCTGTGTTTGAACAGCTTGAGATTTCACGGTAGGTATTTTGCGCTGGAATCCAAACTTCCAAGTCGTAAGTCTTCGCAGCTGAGAAGCCCATATCTCCAGTAGAGAGAGCAACGACACGGTATGGAAGGTTGAGTTTTTGAAGAATGTTTTCAGCGTTGGCTGTCATTTTTTCCAATTCTTCGTAAGATTCTTCTGGCTTGGCAAATTTAACCATTTCAACTTTGTGGAATTGGTGCAAACGAATCAAGCCACGAGTATCACGGCCAGCTGAACCAGCCTCAGAACGGAATGAAGGACTCATAGCAGTGAAGTAGATTGGCAGGTCTTTGCCATCCAGGATTTCATCACGGTAGTAGTTTGTTAGAGGAACCTCAGCTGTAGGAATAAGGACATAATTGCTGTCGCTGAGTTCAAAAGTATCTTCCTTGAATTTTGGATATTGACCAGTCCCAAACATAGAGTCGTGGTTAACTATGTAAGGCGTGATGACTTCAGTGTAGCCTTCTTTTCCGTGTTCATCTAGCATAAAGTTGTAGATAGCACGTTCTAGGCGAGCTCCAAGGCCTTTATAGAAGAGGAAGCGAGCACCTGTTACCTTACCACCGCGTTCCCAGTCAAGAATACCAAGGTCTTCACCAAGATCCCAGTGAGCTTTTGGCTCGAAGTCGAACTCGCGTGGAGTACCCCAACGGCGAACTTCCACATTGTCGTCTTCGTCAGCCCCAACAGGAACGCTGTCAGCAGGGATGTTTGGAAGAGTAGTAGTAAATTCTGTCAATTTAGCATCGATTTCTGCCAATTCAGCGTCCAAAGCTTTGACTTCAGCAGATAGAGTTTGCATGGCAGCAATCTTGTCATCTGCATTTTCCTTGTTGCGCTTAGCTTGGGCAATCTCAGCTGAAACTGTGTTACGTTCTGCTTTTAAAGTTTCAACCTTGACCAAGATGTCACGACGTTTAGCATCGATTTCTTTCATTTCATTCAAGACAGCAGTATCTACACCACGTGTAGCCAATTTTTTTGCGACAGCATCAAAGTCTGTACGAATGCGTTTGATATCTAACATAAGAACTCCTTTATGAAAAAAGCACACCTGACAAAGCGTTGGAGTGGCAGGGCCACGGTTCCATCCAACTTCACAGGTGTGCACTTGATTGTTTATGCAATTGTTATTAACGGTAGAATTTCACTTATCTCTCCTATCTGCTCGCAGCACCCGCAGACTTTCTGAAAGAAGAAGATAACCTACTTATCCGTTGTTATGATTATACTAAAGTTTCTACTTTTTTGCAAATAGATTTTTAAATTTTTGACCAATGGTCTGAATCAGGGTCGGAAGTTTGACGACCTTGTCATTACCCAGTTTTTCGCGAGCAATTTTGAGAATGGCACCTGAGTCTTTTGATGCAAAGAGGAATTTTCCTCTGTCTGTAAAGACTTCGAAGTGGCGACTGATTTTGCGACCAGTGACATTGGCTCCAATCTGGTTGATATGGTCCCAAGGAATCTGGATAAATTGTTCGACATTAACATCTGGGTAAAATTCCAGAGCCTGATCTCCGACAAGGAATTTCCCAACTTTCCCAGCTATAGAGAGGTAGGAAGTTCCTGTCGTATTGAGAAGCACTGTTTTGTTAAGAGATTGGGCCATGATTAGTCTTCCTTACTTTCACCGAAAAAGGCATTGTAGAGGGCTTTAATTGCTGCTTTTTCTTGGTCTTTATTGACAACAAACATGATAGACACTTCACTAGAACCTTGAGACATCATCTGGATATTGATCTTGTTTTCAGATAGAGCACGTGTAGCAGTAGCAGTTACTCCGATATGACTCTTCATTTTTTCTCCAACAATCATAATGATTGAAAGGTCATGTTCGATTTCTGCATGGTCTACTTCAGCTTTTTGAACTAACTGACGCAGGATTTCTTCTTCCTTGATAGGAGTTAGTTCACGAGAACGGAGAATGATTGAAAGATCGTCGATACCAGTTGGCATGTGTTCCCAACCGATGTTGAGGTCTTCAAGGATTTGCAGAACCTTGCGACCAAATCCAATCTCGCGGTTCATGAGGTATTTAGACATGTTGATGCTGACAAAGTCAGAATCACCGGCAATTCCTACAACTGGAAATTCATCACTACTGTGTTTTAGAACGATACGAGTACCTGGATGGTCAGGATTGTTGGTATTCTTGATAACCAGAGGAATTTTTCCTCGGTAGGCAGGAAGAAGAGCTTCGTCATGAAGAACTGAGAATCCTGCATAAGCCAACTCACGCATTTCACGGTAGGTCAACTCAGGAATCGAGTGTGGCTGGTGGATAATTCCTGGGTGAGCTGCAAAGATACCATCAACATCCGTAAAGTTTTCATAGAGGTCGGCCTTAACACCTGCAGCAATGATAGAACCTGTAATATCAGAGCCTCCACGTGAGAAGGTACAGATTTGATTTTCCTTGGTAACCCCAAAGAAACCAGGAATGACAAGGACTTCATTTGCGTTTGTTAATTCTTCAATCTTGTCATAACTTGATGGAATGATGCGAGCATGGCCAGGCTCACTTGTGACCACAATACCAGCTTCTCTAGGATGCACATAGCGTGCATCAATCCCATTTTGGTTAAAATAGGCAGCAATCAATTTAGCATTGTTATTTTCACCGGCTGCTAGGAAGGTATCGTAGAGAAATTCATTCTCTTCAATAGGAAGAGTGGCCAAAGCGCGAATGCTTTTAGAAATTTTTTCTAAAACAGCTGGTTTTAGCCCTAGTTCACTAACCATAGCAGCATAGCGGTCGATAATCCAGTTTTGACTCTTACTAATATCGTTACCAGCAACATAGTCGCGGTAGTATTTAATTAAGGCATCCGTAACCTTAGTATCTTCAGCATTGCGTTTACCAGGCGCAGAAACGACTACAAAACGACGCTCTGAATCGCTTTTTACGATGTTTAAAACTTTTTCTAATTGACTAGCAGAGGCAAGAGAGCTACCTCCAAATTTAACAACTTTCATAAGAACTCCTAAAGTAAGTATTTTATACGATTATAGCAGAAAGAAAGCCTTTTTTCAATGAAGAAAATAAGATGCGTTCTAGTATAAAGCGAGCCTTTCTAATCGGCTGAGACACTTTCAGTTGATTTTTTCTTGCTTTCTGATTTTAAAAAAGATATACTTTGAAAATAAAATAATTTAACCAGCTTATAAAATAAAAAGGAGTTCAAATGGAACACATTATTTATCAGCTTGAAGAGGATTTGGCAATCCTTACCTTGAATCGTCCTGAGGTCGCGAATGGTTTTCATATTCCTATGTGTGAGGAGATTTTAGAAGCTCTGACTTTGGCAGAAGAGGATCCGGCTGTGCATTTTGTCTTAATCAACGCGAATGGCAAAGTCTTCTCTGTTGGGGGAGATTTGGTTGAGATGAAGCGAGCAGTCGATGAGGATGATATTCCATCATTGACGAAAATCGCAGAATTGGTCAATACTATTTCTTATAAAATCAAGCAAATTGCTAAACCTGTCTTGATGGAGGTTGATGGGGCTGTTGCAGGTGCCGCAGCGAATATGGCTGTTGCTGCAGATTTCTGTCTGGCAACGGATAAGGCTAAATTTATCCAAGCTTTTGTTGGAGTTGGCTTGGCTCCGGATGCAGGAGGAATTCATCTCTTGAGTCGAAGTATTGGTGTGACGCGTGCTGCTCAATTGGCTATGACAGGTGAGGCTTTGAACGCAGAAAAAGCTCTAGAGTGGGGTCTTGTTTATCGGGTCTCTGAAGCTGATAAACTTGAAAAGACGAGAGAACAGCTTCTTAAAAAATTGAGACGCGGGTCAGCTAATTCCTATGCTGCCATCAAGAAGTTGGTTTGGGAGAGTCAATTTAAAGACTGGCAAGATTATGCTGCTTTAGAACTGAACCTACAGGAATCACTAGCGAAAACAGAGGATTTCAAAGAAGGAGTTCGGGCTCATTCGGAAAGAAGACGACCTAAATTTACAGGAAAATAAAAAAATACTTGCACCATTCTTTGAACTTTGATATAATTCTTTTGTCAAATGTTTTGATTCTAAAAGTTTTTTTTGAAAAGGAGGGAAGGAAAGATTGGACTACCAACGAATTAATGAATATTTAACATCTATATTTAATAATGTCCTCGTTATCGAGGAAGTTAGCTTGAGGGGTAGTCGTTTCAAAGATATCTCCATCAAAGAAATGCATACGATTGATGTGATTGGGAAATTCCCAGATGTGACACCAAGTCAAGTGTCAAAAGAGTTGATGGTGACTCTTGGGACAGTTACGACTAGTTTGAATAATCTCGAACGCAAGGGTTACATTGAACGCGTTCGTTCAGAACATGATAGACGTGTGGTGCATCTGCATTTGACAAAGAAAGGTCGCTTGGTTCATAGGCTACATAAACGCTTCCATAAGACCATGGTTGAAAAAATCATCGATGGTATGAGTAAGCAAGAAATTGAGATTATGAGCAAAGGTTTGACTAATCTTTATCAATTTTTGGAGGATTTGAGATAATGGCTTTTGCAAAAATAAGCCAGGTTGCTCATTATGTGCCAGAGCAAGTGGTTACAAATCATGATTTGGCCCAGATTATGGATACCAATGATGAGTGGATTTCAAGTCGGACGGGAATACGTCAAAGGCATATTTCAAGAACAGAATCTACTAGTGATTTGGCTACAGAGGTTGCTAAGAAACTGATGGCAAAAGCTGGAATCACAGGAGAAGAGCTGGATTTTATCATTCTAGCTACTATTACTCCAGATTCGATGATGCCCTCTACAGCTGCTCGTGTTCAAGCTAATATTGGTGCTAATAAGGCCTTTGCTTTTGACCTAACAGCGGCTTGCAGTGGATTTGTATTTGCTCTTTCAACTGCTGAAAAGTTTATCGCTTCTGGTCGCTTTCAAAAAGGCTTAGTGATTGGTAGTGAAACCCTCTCTAAGGCAGTTGATTGGTCAGATCGATCAACAGCTGTTTTGTTTGGAGATGGTGCTGGTGGAGTCTTGCTAGAAACTAGCGAGCAAGAGCATTTCTTAGCTGAGAGTCTCAATAGCGATGGAAGTCGCAGTGAGTGTCTGACCTATGGACATTCAGGCTTGCATTCTCCATTTTCAGATCAAGAAAATGCAGATTCATTTTTGAAGATGGATGGACGCGCAGTCTTTGATTTTGCCATTAGAGATGTAGCCAAGTCTATCAAACAGACTATTGATGAGTCTCCTATAGAGGCGACAGACTTGGATTATTTACTACTTCATCAGGCTAATGACCGTATCTTGGATAAGATGGCTAGAAAAATCGGTGTCGACCGAGCTAAACTTCCAGCAAATATGATGGAGTATGGAAATACCAGTGCAGCCAGTATCCCGATTTTACTTTCAGAGTGTGTAGAACAAGGCCTCATCCGTTTAGACGGTAGCCAGACTGTTCTTCTATCAGGCTTCGGTGGAGGCTTGACCTGGGGCACGCTCATTCTTACAATTTAGGTAATCATGTGGTGAACACATTGTTATAAAAAAACTATTTATTTTAAAGGAGTCCTATCATGGCAGTATTTGAAAAAGTACAAGAAATTATCGTTGAAGAACTTGGAAAAGACGCATCAGAAGTAACACTTGAATCAACTTTTGATGATTTAGACGCAGATTCATTGGACTTGTTCCAAGTAATCTCAGAAATCGAAGATGCTTTTGATATCCAAATCGAAGCAGAAGATGACTTGAAAACAGTTGGTGACTTGGTTGCCTACGTTGAAGAGCAAACAAAATAAGCAGAATACAAATAGAAGGAGTAGGGAAACCCGCTCCCTCTTGTTTAGGCAATAGTTTGATTGTCAAATTATGACGGTATCGAACTATTACGTAAGCAAGAAACGATGGAGGCACTATGAAAACACGTATTACAGAATTATTGAACATTGATTATCCTATTTTCCAAGGAGGAATGGCCTGGGTTGCTGATGGTGATTTGGCAGGAGCTGTTTCCAAGGCTGGAGGACTAGGGATTATCGGTGGGGGGAATGCCCCTAAAGAAGTTGTCAAGGCAAATATTGATAAAATCAAATCATTGACTGATAAACCCTTTGGTGTCAACATCATGCTCTTGTCTCCCTTTGTGGAAGATATTGTAGACCTCGTTATCGAGGAAGGGGTTAAGGTAGTTACAACAGGCGCAGGAAATCCAAGCAAATACATGGAACGTTTCCATGAAGCTGGTATTACGGTTATTCCTGTTGTACCAAGTGTTGCCCTAGCTAAACGCATGGAAAAAATCGGTGCGGATGCTGTTATTGCAGAAGGAATGGAGGCCGGGGGGCATATCGGTAAATTAACAACCATGACCTTGGTTCGCCAGGTTGCTGCTGCTGTATCTATTCCAGTTATTGCTGCAGGAGGGATTGCGGATGGTGAAGGTGTTGCAGCTGGCTTTATGCTAGGTGCAGAGGCTGTTCAGGTTGGAACTCGTTTTGTCGTTGCAAAAGAGTCTAATGCCCATCCAAATTATAAGGCGAAAATTTTAAAAGCTAGAGATATTGATACTACGATTTCAGCTCAACACTTTGGACATGCTGTTCGTGCGATTAAAAATCAGTTGACTCGTGATTTTGAACAAGCTGAAAAAGATGCTTTTAAACAAGAAAATCCAGATTTGGAAATTTTTGAACAAATGGGAGCAGGTGCTCTAGCCAAAGCGGTTGTTCACGGAGATGTGGATGGTGGATCTGTTATGGCAGGTCAAATTGCAGGCCTTGTTTCCAAAGAAGAAACCGTTGAAGAAATCCTAAAAGATTTGTATTACGGAGCAGCTAAGAAAATTCAAGAAGAAGCCTCTCGTTGGGCAGGAGTTGTAAGAAATGACTAAAACAGCCTTTTTATTTGCTGGTCAAGGTGCCCAGTATCTAGGTATGGGACGGGAACTCTATAATCAGTATCCGATTGTCAAAGAAACGATTGATCAAGCGAGTCAGGTACTCGGTTATGATTTGCGTTATCTTATTGATACAGAAGAAGAAAAACTCAATCAGACCCGCTATACGCAACCAGCTATTTTAGCAACTTCAGTTGCTATCTATCGTTTATTGCAAGAAAAGGGCTATCAACCTGATATGGTTGCTGGTTTGTCTCTTGGAGAATATTCTGCCTTGGTGGCCAGCGGTGCCTTGGATTTTGGAGAAGCGGTTGCTTTGGTTGCTAAGCGTGGCGCCTATATGGAAGAAGCGGCCCCTGCTGGTTCTGGCAAGATGGTAGCAGTTCTCAATACGCCAGTAGAGGTTATTGAAGAAGTCTGTCGAAAAGCTTCTGAACTTGGAGTAGTTACCCCAGCCAACTATAATACACCTGCACAAATCGTGATTGGTGGAGAAGTGGTAGCAGTTGATCGAGCTGTCGAACTCTTGCAGGAAGCAGGAGCTAAACGCTTGATTCCTCTTAAGGTTTCAGGACCTTTTCATACCGCTCTCCTTGAGCCTGCTAGCCAGAAACTAGCTGAAACTCTAGCTCAGGTAAGTTTTTCAGATTTTACTTGTCCTCTAGTTGGCAATACAGAAGCTGCAGTTATGCAAAAAGAAGACATTGCTCAACTCTTGACGCGTCAGGTCAAAGAGCCAGTTCGTTTCTATGAAAGTATTGCAGTTATGCAAGAAGCAGGCGTAACTAACTTTATCGAGATTGGACCGGGGAAAGTCTTGTCAGGCTTTGTCAAAAAAATTGATAAGACAGCTAAACTAGCCAATGTTGAAGATCAGGCTAGTTTGGAAACTTTGCTAGAAAACAAGTAATCCCTTCTCCCATAAATACAAGAGAAAACAGGAGAAAAGAATGCAACTAAAAAATAAAAATATCTTTATTACAGGTTCGAGTCGTGGAATTGGTCTTGCCATTGCCCATAAGTTTGCTCAAACAGGAGCCAATATTGTCTTAAACAGTCGTGGGACAATCTCAGAGGACTTGCTAGCCGAGTTTTCAAACTATGGTGTCAAGGTGGTTCCTATATCAGGAGACGTGTCCGATTTTGCAGACGCTAAGCGTATGGTTGATCAAGCTATTGCTGAGCTGGGTTCAGTAGATGTTTTGGTCAACAATGCAGGGATTACCCAAGATACCCTTATGCTCAAGATGACAGAAGCGGATTTTGAAAAAGTACTCAAGGTTAACTTGACTGGTGCCTTTAACATGACACAATCAGTCTTAAAACCGATGATGAAAGCCAGAGAAGGTGCTATCATTAATATGTCTAGTGTTGTTGGTTTGATGGGAAATATCGGTCAAGCTAACTATGCAGCTTCTAAGGCTGGTTTGATTGGTTTTACCAAGTCTGTGGCGCGTGAAGTGGCCAATCGCAATATCAGAGTTAATGCTATTGCACCTGGAATGATTGAGTCCGATATGACAGCTGTTCTATCAGACAAGGTAAAAGATGCTATGCTGGCGCAAATTCCTATGAAAGAATTTGGGCAGGCAGAGCAGGTTGCAGATTTGACAGTATTTTTAACAGGCCAAGATTATCTAACTGGTCAAGTGGTTGCCATTGATGGTGGCTTAAGTATGTAGCAGAAGCTAGAGGTAAAAAAGATGAAACTAAATCGCGTAGTAGTAACAGGTTATGGAGTAACATCTCCAATCGGAAATACACCAGAAGAATTTTGGAATAGTTTGACAACTGGAAAAATCGGAATTGGTCAAATTACGAAATTTGATCATAGTGACTTTGATGTGCATAATGCAGCAGAAATCCAAGATTTTCCTTTTGATAAATACTTTGTTAAGAAAGATACCAATCGTTTCGATAACTATTCTTTGTATGCCTTGTACGCAGCCCAAGAGGCTGTCAATCACGCTAATCTCGATGTAGAGACTCTTGATAAAGATCGTTTTGGTGTTATTGTGGCCTCTGGTATTGGTGGAATCAAGGAAATTGAAGATCAAGTGCTTCGCCTAAATGACAAAGGGCCAAAACGTGTGAAACCATTGACCCTTCCGAAAGCCTTGCCAAATATGGCTTCAGGAAATGTTGCTATGCGTTTTGGAGCAAACGGTGTTTGTAAATCTATCAATACTGCCTGCGCTTCATCAAATGACGCGATTGGGGATGCCTTCCGCTCAATTAAATTTGGTTTCCAAGACGTTATGTTGGTAGGTGGTTCAGAAGCCTCTATCACACCTTTTGCTATTGCTGGTTTCCAAGCCCTAACTGCTCTCTCAACTACAGAGGACCCAACTCGTGCTTCCATTCCATTTGATAAGGACCGCAATGGTTTTGTCATGGGAGAAGGTTCAGGGATGTTGGTTCTTGAAAGTCTTGAACACGCTGAAAAACGTGGGGCGACTATCCTTGCTGAAGTGGTTGGTTACGGAAATACCTGTGATGCCTACCATATGACTTCACCACATCCAGAAGGTCAGGGAGCTATCAAGGCCATCAAACTCGCTTTGGAAGAAGCTGAGATTTCTCCAGAACAAGTAGCCTATGTCAATGCTCACGGAACCTCAACTCCTGCTAATGAAAAAGGAGAAAGTGGTGCTATCGTAGCTGTTCTTGGTAAGGAAGTACCTGTATCATCAACTAAGTCTTTCACAGGACATTTGCTGGGAGCTGCGGGTGCAGTAGAAGCTATCGTCACAATCGAAGCTATGCGTCATAACTTTGTACCAATGACAGCTGGAACAAGTGAAGTATCAGATTATATCGAAGCCAATGTCGTTTATGGACAAGGCTTGGAGCAAGAAATTCCATACGCTATTTCAAATACCTTTGGTTTTGGTGGCCACAATGCCGTTCTTGCTTTCAAACGTTGGGAGAATAAATAAGTATGAATTTAAACGATATTAAAGACTTGATGGCTCAATTTGACCAGTCAAGTTTGAGAGAATTTTCTTATAAAAACGGGACGGATGAGTTGCAGTTTAGCAAAAATGAAGCGAGACTTGTGCCTGAAGTTTCAGCTCAAGTCGCTCCAGCGCCCGTTCTAACAACACCAAGTCCAGTAGCTCCTACATCTGCTCCAGCAGAGACTGTAGTGGAAGAAACTTCGGCACCAGCTGAAGCAAGTGTGGTTGCTGAGGGAGATGTTGTAGAGAGCCCACTTGTTGGGGTGGCTTACTTGGCTGCTGGTCCTGATAAACCTGCCTTCGTTACAGTTGGTGATACTGTCAAAAAAGGTCAAACATTGGTCATCATCGAAGCCATGAAAGTTATGAATGAAATTCCTGCACCTAAGGATGGTGTGGTAACAGAAATTCTCGTTTCTAATGAAGAAATGGTTGAGTTTGGTAAAGGATTGGTACGTATCAAATGATCGATATTCAAGGAATCAAAGAAGCCCTTCCCCACCGTTATCCTATGCTCCTAGTGGACCGTGTGTTGGAAGTGAGCGAGGATACTATTGTTGCTATCAAAAATGTAACCATCAATGAGCCCTTCTTCAACGGTCATTTTCCTCAATACCCTGTCATGCCAGGTGTTCTGATTATGGAAGCCTTGGCGCAAACAGCTGGTGTCTTGGAGTTATCAAAACCTGAAAATAAGGGGAAACTGGTCTTTTACGCTGGTATGGACAAGGTTAAGTTCAAGAAGCAAGTTGTGCCTGGAGACCAATTGCTTATGACAGCGACTTTTGTCAAACGTCGTGGCACGATTGCTGTGGTTGAAGCAAAGGCTGAAGTGGATGGCAAGCTTGCAGCTAGTGGTACTCTTACCTTTGCAATAGGGAACTAAGGAGGTTCTCCATGTTTCGAAAAATTTTAATTGCCAATCGTGGTGAAATTGCGGTTCGTATTATCCGTGCGGCGCGTGAATTGGGCATTGCAACGGTGGCGGTTTATTCAACTGCTGATAAGGAAGCTCTTCATACGCTTTTGGCAGATGAAGCAGTTTGTATTGGCCCTGGTAAGCCAACAGAGTCTTATCTCAATATTAATGCGGTTCTATCAGCTGCAGTCTTGACTGAGGCGGAAGCCATTCACCCCGGTTTCGGATTTCTCAGTGAAAATTCCAAATTTGCAACCATGTGTGAAGAGGTAGGTATTAAGTTTATCGGCCCATCTGGTCATGTCATGGATATGATGGGAGACAAAATCAATGCGCGTGCTCAGATGATCAAAGCTGGTGTTCCAGTCATTCCAGGTTCAGATGGAGAAGTGCATAACTCTGAGGAAGCTTTGATTGTTGCTGAAAAAATTGGCTACCCTGTTATGCTCAAGGCTTCAGCAGGTGGAGGTGGTAAAGGGATTCGTAAGGTTGAAAAACCAGAAGACCTCGTTTCAGCCTTTGAAACTGCCTCTAGTGAAGCCAAGGTCAATTATGGCAATGGTGCCATGTACATAGAACGGGTTATCTATCCAGCTCGTCACATTGAGGTTCAAATCCTAGGAGATGAACACGGAAATGTGATTCATTTAGGTGAACGGGATTGTTCTCTTCAACGGAATAACCAAAAGGTTTTAGAAGAAAGTCCTTCGATTGCAATCGGAAAAACGCTGCGTCATGAAATCGGTGCTGCGGCTGTTCGAGCGGCAGAGTCTGTTGGCTATGAGAATGCAGGGACAATTGAGTTTCTTCTTGATGAAGCCAGTGGCAAATTCTATTTCATGGAGATGAATACTCGTGTACAGGTAGAACATCCTGTTACAGAGTTTGTTTCAGGTGTGGATATCGTTAAGGAACAGATTCGCATTGCGGCAGGTCAACCTCTGTCTGTTAAGCAAGAAGATATTGTCCTACGCGGTCATGCCATCGAGTGTCGTATCAATGCAGAAAATCCAGCCTTCAACTTTGCTCCAAGTCCAGGTAAGATTACTAATCTCTATCTGCCGAGTGGTGGAGTTGGCTTGCGCGTAGATTCAGCAGTTTATCCAGGCTATACTATTCCACCTTATTATGACAGTATGATTGCCAAAATCATCGTTCACGGTGAAAATCGTTTTGATGCCTTGATGAAAATGCAACGTGCCCTCTATGAATTAGAGATTGAAGGGGTGCAGACCAATGCAGATTTCCAGCTTGACCTCATTTCAAATCGCAATGTCATTGCTGGAGATTACGATACTTCCTTCTTGATGGAAACCTTCTTACCCAAATATCAAGAAAAAGAATAAAATGACTTCAAGAGTTTAAACCGAAAAGGGGAATCAATGGCTCTATTTAGTAAAAAAGATAAGTATATTCGAATCAATCCCAATCGTTCGGTTAGGGAAAAACCTCAAGCCAAGCCAGAGGTTCCAGATGAATTATTCTCCCAGTGTCCAGGCTGTAAGCATACCATTTATCAGAAGGATCTGGGAAGTGAGCGTATCTGCCCATATTGTAGCTATACCTTTCGTATTTCTGCCCAAGAACGCTTGGCTTTGACGATTGATATGGGAACCTTCAAGGAATTGTTTACAGGGATTGAGAGCAAGGATCCCTTGCATTTCCCTGGTTATCAAAAGAAACTAGCAACTATGCGTGAAAAAACAGGTCTGGATGAAGCCGTTGTGACAGGAACAGCTCTTATAAAAGGCCAGACTGTGGCTCTTGGGATTATGGATTCCAACTTTATCATGGCTTCTATGGGTACGGTTGTAGGTGAAAAAATCACTCGCTTGTTTGAGTATGCGACTGTTGAACAGTTGCCAGTTGTTCTCTTCACAGCCTCTGGTGGAGCCCGTATGCAGGAAGGAATAATGAGTCTCATGCAGATGGCCAAGATTTCTGCAGCAGTTAAACGGCATTCAAATGCTGGTCTCTTTTATCTGACCATTTTGACAGATCCAACGACAGGTGGTGTGACAGCTTCTTTCGCTATGGAAGGCGATATCATTATGGCTGAACCACAGAGTTTGGTCGGTTTTGCTGGGCGTCGTGTCATTGAAAATACGGTTCGTGAAAGCTTGCCTGAGGATTTCCAAAAGGCAGAATTCCTATTGGAACATGGCTTTGTGGATGCTATTGTCAAAAGAAGAGATTTGCCAGATACGATTGCTAGCCTAGTCAGATTGCACGGAGGGGGTCCTAGATGAATATTGCAAAAATAGTCAGAGAAGCGCGTGAGCAGAGTCGCTTGACAACCTTGGACTTTGCGACAAGTATTTTTGATGACTTTATCCAATTACACGGTGACCGTTCTTTTCGTGACGATGGTGCAGTTGTTGGTGGTATTGGTTGGCTTGGAGATCAAGCTGTAACAGTGGTTGGTATCCAAAAAGGCAAGAGCTTACAAGATAACCTCAAGCGGAATTTTGGACAACCACATCCAGAAGGCTACCGCAAGGCCCTACGTTTGATGAAACAGGCTGAAAAGTTTGGCCGTCCAGTTGTGACCTTTATCAATACTGCAGGTGCCTATCCTGGTGTCGGCGCGGAAGAACGCGGTCAAGGAGAGGCCATCGCTCGCAATCTCATGGAAATGAGTGACCTGAAAGTTCCGATTATCGCCATTATTATCGGTGAAGGTGGTTCAGGAGGAGCTCTGGCTCTAGCCGTCGCAGACCGTGTCTGGATGCTGGAAAATTCTATCTATGCCATTCTCAGTCCAGAAGGTTTTGCTTCTATTCTATGGAAAGATGGCAGTCGTGCTATGGAAGCGGCAGAACTGATGAAAATCACTTCGCATGAACTGTTAGAAATGAACGTGGTGGATAATGTGATTTCTGAAGCAGGACTTTCGAGCAAAGAACTGATTAAGACTGTCAAAAAAGAACTCCAAGCTGAGCTATCTATACTCTCACAAAAACCGCTAGAAGCGTTGTTGGAAGAGCGTTACCAACGATTTAGAAAATACTAAAAATGACTATATGAGACTAGAAAGGTCTCATTTTTTATAGGAAAATGCACTTTAGGCCGAAAAATTGATAGTTGAGGAGAATACTAATAAAATAGACAAAAATGATCCATACTGTAGATGTAACCTTACAAAAATTTATTTTAAGGAGGTACTTGATATGACAGGTACAGATACATTTACAGTTCTTTCATCTGAGAACTTAGAGGAAACTTCAGGTGGTGGCATGATTTGGTTGGTTGATGATTATTATTGGAGTTGGCCTTATGCTTATAGCATTGCAACTGACTCGAGTACAATACTGAATCATGCGACTAGACGTGCTAATGGTATTGGCTACTGATAAATTAAAGGGGTAAGTATGAAAAAACTAGGGCATTTGGGAGTCTTTACATCATTGGTATTTCTATCGGTTTATCTACCAGAGTTAGGGGTAGTGCAAATCACTAAGTTTTTAGGATGGGGGATAGATGGCTATTTTATCTTTTTAACAGTTGAATTAACAGCTCTTTTGCTATTATTTATCTACTGGCTCAAAAAGAAAGAGATGCTCTATATTTTTGAGAAAAAGGGTTCAAAGAAGTCAAGATTCTTTTACCTTGTAGTTGGTCTAGTGGCTACTTATTTTGATCGTCAATTGGTGGATGCTTTTCAGTTACAGTTTCATCACCTAATTGATAACAAGTATATCTTTCAAGACCTTCTTTCGATTCTA
Organism: Streptococcus sp. CL5.50; assembly: GCF_049738015.1. Classification (NCBI taxonomy): domain Bacteria; kingdom Bacillati; phylum Bacillota; class Bacilli; order Lactobacillales; family Streptococcaceae; genus Streptococcus; species Streptococcus sp. CL5.50. Next base: position 152,116 of record NZ_JBKOTR010000002.1, on the reverse strand, counting down.
TACTCCAATGGGCAACCAACTTTTCTATCAACTGTTCTCAGTTTTAGTTTAACAGTAGTTGTCGCACCTATATTGGAGGAACTGATTCATAGAGGGTATTTTATGAATACCTTTTTCCACCAGTCCAAGTACTATCTGGATGTTATTCTATCTGCTCTTATTTTTGGACTTAGTCATTTGATCCTAACTCACCGAGATCCTATCAGTTTGATTATTTATAGTTTAGGCGGTCTCTTCTATGCCCTAGTATATCGGTGGACAAAGAACTTAAAAATCACCATCTTGTGCCATAGTTTTTTTAACTTTCTCATTTATGCAAAACCCATCTGGATTTTTGTTTATAATTATGTCTATTACCACTTTTTAAGATAGTGGAAGCAAAGAAAACAGTGTTTGATATCTGTCAAACACTGTTTTCTATCTACTATTCTTCAGTTACAAATTGACTAAGCAGTCCGTTGATAAAGCGGGCTGATTTTTGATCTGAAAAATTCTTAGCAAGTTCAATAGCTTCATTGACTGCTACCAGCTGAGGTGTATCAAATGATGTGATTTCAAAGATACCCAAGCGTAGTAAGTTTTTTTCGACCAAGGTTAAGCGTTCAACTGTCCAGCCTGACTTGAGGTGCTGGTTGATTTGTTTATCCAACTCGTCTTTTTGAGCTTGAACGCCAGAAACCAAGTTCAGAAGAAAGGCAGGGATTTGCACATCTGCATCTTCACGGTCATGCGTGTAGGCAAAGTGACAAGCTGTTTCCATATCTGTGCCGAATTCAAGGCTCATAAGAGCTTGAAAAGCGCATTTTCGAAGTTCGCGTCTAGATTCTAATAATGGACTAGTCATTGAGGAAGTCCTCGTTAAATAAATCTTTCAACTCAGGTTTTGGCGTTTTGTCTGGAACGATTCCTGCAACATGGATATTGACAGCAGAAAGTTCCACATCAGCCATATCTCGGACAGCATCTTTGACTGCTTTTTGAATAGCAAGAGCCACTTTTGGTACTTTCACACCGTACTCAAGGTAGAGATAGATGTCAGCAGTTAGCTCTTCATTGCTTTCCTTTAAGTAGACGCCACGACCAAGAGAGAGTTTTGATAGGGTATCAGATACGGATTTATTTGAAAATGAGTGGACACCATCAACTTTAGCAGTTGCGATGGCAATGATTTTTTCAAGTACACGTGGAGCGATAACGATTTCGCCAAATTGTTCTTCAATTCCCATAGAATGACCTCTTTCTAGAGATTAGGCACGAGAAACGTAAGTTCCTTCTGCAGTGTTGATGATCAATTTTTGTCCAGCTTCGATGAAGTCAGGAACGTTGACAACAAGTCCAGTTTCCATAGTCGCTGGTTTACCAGAACCTGTAACAGTAGCACCTTTGATAGATGGTTGTGTTTCAGCGACTGTCAATTCAACAGTAGTTGGTACAGTTACACCGATTACTTCAGTTCCGTAGAATTGGATTTTCACATCAGAGTTTTCAAGGATGTAAAGCAATTCATTTTCAACGTTTACGACTGGAATTTCATATTGGTCGTAAGTTTCAGTGTTCATGAAGTAGGCAGTTTCATCCATTTTGTACAAGTATTGAGCTGGAACAGTTTCGATAATAGCTTGTTCGAATTTTTCTTCTGGACGGTAGCTTGTGTCAAAAGTAGAACCAGTACGGACATCACGCAATTTCATACGCATGATCGTGTTTCCTTTACCTGGTTTGTGGTGGCTAGCTTCCAAAACGCGGATCAATTTTCCGTCTGCAGTTTCAAATGTCATACCAGCTTTCAATTTGCTTGCTTCAATCATGTTTTTACCTCTTTAATAAATATTGTTACTCTTTATTGTACCATAAAACGCAATAATTCTCAAATATCAGATTAACTTGAGTTAGTTGACAGGTACGATATTTCCTTCTTCATCTTTGGTTACGAGAACATACTTGCCATCTACCTCGATGTAAAAGTTCTTACTTGCAGTTTGCCCATTATTTTGAATAGGAGCTTGAGTTTGTTGGTTGAGTTGCCCGCCAAGCGTTTGTCCCAGATTCATTCCCATAATTATGTTCATACCATTGCCGTTGCCTTCATTGTTTGCAGCAACGATGAGAGCTTCGTTACGGGCACGACGTTCTTCAATCTCAATCGTATTGTATTTCATAGCGACTAGTTCGCTATCAAGTTTACGAATAATATTCAAGCTTTCTTGGTCATAGCTCAAATCTTCAAGCAGGATGTTGGTTGTTTCAATTCCGTAAAGTCCAGTCCATACCTTGTTAACTTCTTGTTTTGCTAGATTGTTGAAAGTATCTTGATTGGCATTAAGACTATAGATATCAACTCGGTTTTCGTTTGTAAATTTGGCGATTGCAATAGCAATTTTAGGAGAGATATTTTGTCTGAGAGTTCCCTGAGCGATATCTTTCAGGGTAAATGCTCTATGATCTTCAATTTGTTGACTGATGGAGCTGACATAAAATAGGACTGGATCAGCAACTTTGATATCAAACAAGCCGTAGAAACGAATATTGAGCAATTGTTGATAGCGTTCACTGAAATACTCTACGGCGTTTTGAGTACCAAATTTATTACCTGCGATGGGTTGCATACGGATAAAGATGATTTCCTGTTGGGTAATGACTTGACCACCAAAAGAGAAGCGGTTTTTGAAATTTTCCCAAGTACCCTTTATACCACCCTTTTCAAGAAGCCAGGCATTATCTTCAGAACGCCATTCGTGGCTACCAGCTTCTAAGACATCGCCAAGGAAGGTTCCGTTGTTGACAAGAATAGCTACATAACCTTGTGGAACAATGACTACAGAACCATCTGTTAAAAGTCCAGTATTGTGGTTGCTTTGTCTAGAAGTGCCGTCAGGATCTTTTGTAAGAAGTTGTCCTTTAATGGCCAAGGCATCAGTTGTTAGGTTATTTGGAAGAACAATAGCTTCTTTAAATTTGCTATCGTTGAAACTATTAAGCCCTGAAGATAGGGCGGCACGAATAAATCCCATAATTTCCTCCTAATTATAAAGTTCGTCTTCATCCACAACATCGTAGGTATCGAGTACCCATTGGTTTGGACTGCGTGTTAGATCAGCATCGCAATAGTCACATTTACTGATAGCAGAGATTTTCAATGGGGCACCACAGTTTGGACAGTGGTCACTGATGGCTTCATCACTGACATTTAGTTCAGTTTGACTTCCGTGTTTACGGATAAAGTTCATTTGATAGACTGTAAACAAGTCCTCTTGAGGATCACCTTCGATGACACGTTTACTTTGGTCTTCAATGACATAGTCCCTGAGTGTAGATGACAAGATCACAACAAGGGTATCGTTACCATCAGGATTTTCGTAGAAATCTTTAATGCGAACATTTTCAACATAGACTTTTTCTAAAACATTGGTTGTTTTCGCCCGGATATGATCTTCGAGTTGTATACTATGTTGGGAATAAAGGCTGGTACTTTCAAGAGAGCGAGCCAAATTCCAATCCTTTTTAGTCCAGGCTGCCTGTAACTGAATATAGACTTCTTTAACCCATGAAGCGAAAGCATCGGCATCAAAGTTTGGATCGCCATATTTAACACGACTAGTAGCTAATGTATTGTGTTCAACTCGACGATGGTTTTGGGGATTATATACAGTAGCGCTACTATAGGATTTTTCTGATGAGCTTTGATTACTTTTATTCTTTAGAACTAAGACAACTACGTAAACACCTATTAAAAAGACTACAATTCCGTACAACTCTTGCTCAGAGTAACTCGAACTATAGGAACCGTCTCCAGAACTGTAGCTACTTCTGTAGGAAGAACTACCGCTATTACTGCTACTGGAACGGCTTCGGCTACCATTTGAACTGGAGCTACTACGGCTAGAGCTACCACTTCGAGAATGTCCTACCCCTGCATCGATGGATTGCATCGGTGTAACGAAAAGGAGTAGTAAACAGGTGGTGAGAAGAGTATATAACTTTTTCATATGTCTCCTAACTATATGAATGCATACTGCAAGCCATCAGAACTGCTAATTTTTTAGCAGTCTGGTGTCAGTTATACTTTAAATGAGTTACTCATTTTTCAACTTTGCCAATTCTTGTGCAAGTAGTTTAAGGGCGACTTGTGGGTTGGCTTGGCCTTTGGTTGCTTTCATAAGGAAGCCTGTAAAGGCCTTATCTGCGTTACGTTTGCCTGACTTGAAGTCGGCAACAGCAGCTTCGTTATCGGCAAAGACTTGGTGGATAATTGGAATCAAGACAGCTGGATCTGAGATTTGGACCATACCTGCTTTTTCAACGTATTCGCGTGCTCCGCCGCCATTTTTAGCAAGGTGGACAAAGACTTTCTTGGCAATCTTAGAAGAGATAGTGCCGTCTTCGATGATGGCAATCATTTCAACCAAGTTTTCTGGTGTCAATTCGATTTGTTCCAGTGTCTTGCCTTCAGCGTTCAAGAACTGAGCGACTTCACCTTGGAGCCAGTTAGAGACTTGTTTTGCATCACCACCGAGGGCGACAGCTTTTTCAAAGAAGTCAGAAGTGACTTTATTAGCAGTCAACTGACTAGCATCGTAGTCTGATAAACCAAAGTCAGATATATAACGCGCACGACGCTCTTTTGGAAACTCTGGTAACTCTCTACGCATTTCTTCGATCCACTCGTCTGAGATTTCAAAGAGAGGTAGGTCTGGTTCTGGGAAGTAGCGGTAGTCTGCAGCGCCTTCCTTAACACGCATGAGGATGGTTGCTTTGTTGGCTTCATCGTAACGGCGTGTTTCTTGGCGAATCTGACCACCTGAGCGAAGGATTTCAGCTTGACGTTGGACTTCGTATTCAAGACCTTTACGGACGTTAGAGAAGGAGTTGAGGTTCTTCAACTCAGTTTTGGTACCAAATTTTTCTTGACCATAAGGACGAAGGGAGATGTTGGCATCCACACGCATCGAACCTTCTTCCATCTTAACGTCAGAAATACCAGCGTATTGGATAACTTCCTTGAGGGCTGTTAGGTAAGCATAGGCTTCTTCAGGAGAACGCATGTCAGCTTCAGATACAATCTCAATCAAGGGTACCCCTTGGCGGTTGAGGTCAACATAAGAGTAGCCATCTGTACCATGGGTATTCTTACCAGCGTCTTCCTCTAGATGAGCACGTTCGATACCGATTTTTTTAGTCGTACCGTCTTCTAGCTCGACTTCAATCCAACCGTTGTAGCCGATTGGCTCATCAAACTGAGAAATTTGGTAGGCTTTTGGATTATCAGGGTAGAAGTAATTCTTGCGGTCAAAGTGCATCTTTTTATGGATGTCCATGTTGAGGGCAAGAGCTGCCTTGATACCGGCATCGACAACACCTTTATTAAGAACTGGCAGTACGCCTGGGAAAGACCAGTCAATCACGTTAGTGTTGGCATTCTGGTCATTTCCAAAGTGGGCAGAAGTAGGTGAGAAGATTTTTGAATTGGTGTTGAGCTCTACGTGGACTTCAAGTCCAATGACTGTTTCAAAGTTCATTAGTTATCACCTCCAAAAATCACGGGTTGTTGTTTGTGGTAGTCTGTTGTTGCCTCAAAAGCAGCAGCAGCTTGGTAAATGGTTTCCTCAGAGTACTTAGGACCAATCAATTGCAGACCGACAGGTAGACCTTGAGAGAAACCAGCAGGAATCGAAATTCCTGGTAGACCAGCTAAGTTGACTGGGATGGTCAAAAGGTCAGCCAAGTACATAGCAACGGGATCGTGGTTGAGAGAATCCAAGTCATAAGCAACACTTGGAGCAGTTGGACCCAAAATCAAATCGTAATCTGCGAAGACTTTTTCGAAATCTTGAATGATGAGGGTACGGACCTGTCCAGCTTTCTTGTAGTAGGCATCGTAGTAACCAGATGAAAGACTGAATGTACCAAGCATGATACGACGTTTCACCTCTTCACCGAAACCTTGGCTACGGCTGTTTACATAGATTTCATCAAGGCTTGTCGCATCCTCTGCACGATAGCCGTAACGGATACCGTCAAAACGTTGCAAGTTTGATGAAGCTTCTGATGAAGCGATGATGTAGTAAACGGCAACACCGTATTTTGAGTGAGGAAGGCTAACTTCTTCAACGATAGCACCCAATTTTTCAAAGTGCTTAGCAGCATTAAGAATAGTTTCCTTAACCTCTGGGTCAATTCCTTCACCGAGGTATTCCTTAGGCAAAGCGATTTTCATACCCTTGATGTCTTGACCGATTTTTGAAGTAAAGTCAGCAATGCGGACAGGAGCAGAAGTAGAGTCTTTAGCATCTTCGCTGGCAATAGCGTTGAGTAAGAGAGCATTTTCCTTAACAGTCGGAGCAAAAGGTCCAATCTGGTCTAATGAACTACCAAAGGCAATGAGACCGAAACGTGAAACTGTTCCGTAGGTTGGTTTGAGACCAACGATCCCGTTGAAGGCAGCAGGTTGGCGGATGGAACCACCAGTATCAGAACCAAGAGACAAACGGACTTGCCCTGATGCTACAGCTGCGGCAGAACCACTTGATGAACCACCAGGAACCTTGCTGTGGTCCCAAGCATTTTTAGTGGCCCCGTAGTAAGAAGTCTCACCTGAACCACCCATGGCAAACTCGTCCATGTTGGTTTTCCCTACGACAATCATGCCTTTCGCTTTTGCATTGGCAACGGCTGTCGCATCAAAGATTGGCTCGTAGTTGTAGAGCATTTTTGAGGCTGCAGTTGTAAGAATACCGTCTGTAGAGATATTATCCTTAACTGCAAGTGGAATTCCTGAAAGGACATTATCAGCATCGATTCCAGCTTCATCAATAGCTTTAGCTTGAGCAAGAGCTTGCTCCTCAGCGATAGTGACGAAAGCATTGATAGCTTCTTCACGAGACTTGATATCTTCAATCGTTGCTTGCGTTAGTTCGGTTGCAGAAATCTCCTTAGAGACAAGGAGATTGTGCAAGTCTTCAATGGTTTTATTGTTAAAAGTCATTAGGCATCTCCTCCATCGTCTAGGATAGCTGGTACCTTGATATAGTAGTTGTCTTTTTCAGGTACGTTTTTAAACAAGCGATCGCGGTCGGTTCCTTCTTCAGCCACATCAGGGCGGAGTACGGTCTTACGGTCAGCCATAGTCGTAGTAGGTGCGACACCAGTTGTGTCAACTTCGCCCAGCAATTCAACCATGTCAACAATTTTAGACAAGGTTGTCGCAAAGGCAGCAGTTTCTTCTTCAGAGAATCTTAATTTTGAAAGATTGGCAACGTGTGTTACCTCTTCTTGCGTAATTTTCATCTTGCATCCTTTCGTGAAATGATGATTTTTAGTCTGTTCTATTTTACCATATTTTCCTATAAATAAGGGAGGGGGAAGTGAAAAGAAATAGAAATTGAAAAAAATGGCAAAATCCGATATAATGGAGTGTTGAAAGGAATGGTAAAATCCAATGTAGAAATCATTCTTAGCTATTGGAACAAGAAAAATAGAGAATCAAAGAAAGAGAACTTATGAATATTCAAGAAGAAATTAAGAAACGTCGTACCTTTGCCATCATCTCCCATCCGGACGCGGGGAAAACAACCATCACTGAGCAGTTGCTCTACTTTGGGGGCGAGATTCGTGAGGCTGGTACCGTAAAAGGAAAGAAAACAGGGACTTTTGCCAAGTCTGACTGGATGGATATCGAGAAGCAACGTGGGATTTCGGTGACTTCATCTGTGATGCAGTTTGACTATGATGGCAAGCGTGTGAATATCCTCGACACGCCAGGGCATGAGGACTTTTCAGAAGATACCTATCGTACCTTGATGGCGGTGGATGCTGCAGTTATGGTTGTGGATTCTGCCAAGGGTATCGAGGCCCAAACCAAGAAATTGTTTGAAGTTGTCAAACACCGTGGAATTCCGGTCTTTACCTTTATGAATAAGCTGGACCGTGACGGTCGTGAGCCACTGGACCTCTTGCAAGAATTGGAAGAAGTCTTGGGCATTGCTAGCTATCCGATGAACTGGCCTATTGGGATGGGGAAAGCCTTCGAAGGGCTCTATGACCTCTATAACCAACGCTTGGAGCTCTACAAAGGGGATGAGCGTTTTGCCAGTCTAGAAGACGGGGACAAACTCTTTGGTAGCAATCCTTTCTACGAGCAAGTCAAGGATGATATTGAACTTTTAAATGAAGCTGGGAATGAGTTTTCAGAGGAAGCTATTCTGGCTGGAGAATTGACACCTGTCTTCTTCGGTTCAGCTTTGACAAACTTTGGTGTGCAGACCTTCCTTGAAACCTTCCTTAAGTTTGCTCCGGAACCTCATGGTCATAAGAAAACAGATGGTGAAATTGTGGATCCTTATGATAAAGATTTCTCAGGATTTGTCTTTAAAATCCAAGCCAATATGGACCCTCGTCACCGTGACAGTATTGCCTTTGTACGTATCGTATCGGGTGAATTTGAACGTGGTATGAGTGTCAACCTGCCTCGTACTGGTAAGGGTGCTAAACTTTCGAATGTTACTCAGTTTATGGCGGAAAGTCGTGAGAATGTGACCAATGCCGTGGCAGGTGATATTATCGGGGTTTACGATACAGGTACATATCAAGTTGGGGATACCTTGACAGTTGGGAAAAACAAGTTTGAATTTGAACCACTGCCAACCTTTACACCTGAGATTTTCATGAAAGTTTCTGCTAAGAATGTCATGAAGCAGAAATCCTTCCACAAGGGGATTGAGCAATTGGTGCAAGAAGGTGCCATTCAGCTTTATAAGAATTACCAAACAGGCGAGTATATGCTAGGCGCTGTAGGTCAACTTCAGTTTGAAGTCTTTAAGCACCGCATGGAAGGCGAGTACAACGCAGAAGTGGTGATGAGCCCAATGGGTAAAAAGACCGTTCGTTGGATTAAGCCTGAGGACTTGGATGAACGGATGTCATCAAGCCGGAATATCTTGGCCAAAGACCGTTTTGACCAACCAGTCTTCCTCTTTGAAAACGACTTTGCTCTTCGCTGGTTTGCGGACAAGTATCCAGATGTAGAGTTGGAAGAGAAGATGTAAATCGTTACAAATGACTAGCAACATAAAGTTGCTGTCATTTGACGGTAACCGCTATGGCGGTTTACCTAAACGCTTCACTAGGAAAAATCCACGAATATTATCGATTCGTGGATTTTTCCGTCGTAACTGGTAGGAAGTAGTCTAGCTAACTGCCTTACTAACTACGTTTGGCAAATAAAATAGATTCCCAAAACTCAGTGTCGTGTATAATGTGACAGTGAGGTATACTGTATCTTATCTCAACTTCTTTTGGAAAAGATGATAAATTACATACCTTATTCATTTTACTGTTAACCTTCATGGTAATAACTTACAAATAAAAGAAAACTTCAGATATTCACTTTTGGTGATTGGTCTGAAGTTTTCTTTTTTACTGTCCATATTTTTGGTAAAAATCAACTTTTACTTGGATGAAGGTTTTGGCTTCACGTAGTAGTTGGAGGAGCGTGGCGCGGGTTTCAAATTCTTCTCTTGTCTTGGGCAGACTGCGGTTACGGAAGACTTCCAGATAACGTTCAATTTCATCTAGCAAATCAGAAGCAGGATTGGTCTGGCTCAGTTGACCGGCAATTTTTGAAAAGAGTTGGGCCAAAATTAGGCTTTCACTGGCAGCTAGGTGACAGGTGTTGATTTGCTGGGCCATATTTCGCAGGATACGACTTTGTCGCTGTCTCATTTCAAAATAGTGGATATGGTAGTCGGTTTGGTGAAAGAGGTGGTCAGAGTGATCCAAATAGACTAGTCTGAGTGCCTCTTCCAAAAGGGTGTCCAATTCTTCAACCAGCTGTGCTCGGTTGCGTCCGTCCCCTCTGGATAAATAATATTTGAAGCGCTGGAGAATATCTTTTAACTTTTCTTCTACCAATGTGTGGTAGTGATGAATTTCCTCTTCTCGTGAAGGCATGTAGAGATTGACAAGCAAGGCAAATCCTGTACCGATAGCAAAGAGAAGGAATTCATTGACTAGGAGGTCTGGAGAGGTTGACTCTTGTACCAAGAGGTGGCTAACCAAAACAGTGCTTGGTGTGATGCCAATTTCCCAGCCCATCTTATAAGCTAGAGGCACGTAGAGGGCAAGATAGAGGCCAAGGCTCCAGATATGAAATCCGCTCAAGTAAAAAGCCAGAACTCCGATAACCAAAGCTAGAAGCATGGAAAAGAGCCGATTTCGGGCCAGTTTTAAGGTACTTCTACGGGTATCGGATAGGCTCAAGAGGGCGATGATTCCAGCCGAGACAGCTGAGGAGAGATTGAGAAAATAAGCAAGAAGGCAGGCAAGACAGGTAGCTAAGATGAGCTTGGTCGTACGTTGGCTAATAGACATAAGGATTTCCTAGTAAGTTAGAATAAAAGCGGAAAAGACAAGACCTGAGCAGGCTTGCCTTTATGAGTTATTTTTTACGGGCTGCCGCGTATTCGGCAACGGCAGTAAAGAGGACATCTGTTGAAGAGTTGAGAGCTGTTTCGCATGAATCTTGGATGACCCCAATCACAAATCCAACCCCAACAACTTGCATGGCAATATCGTTAGAAATACCGAAAAGGCTACAAGCAACTGGGATAAGAAGGAGGGAACCGCCCGCAATACCAGAAGCGCCACAGGCTGAGATAGCTGCTACCACACTGAGGACAAAGGCTGTCGCAAAGTCAACAGGGATTCCCAAAGTATTTACTGCAGCAAGGGTTAGAACGTTAATGGTAATCGCAGCCCCAGCCATGTTGATAGTAGAACCGAGTGGGATAGAAACCGAATAGGTATCTGGATCTAGTCCAAGGTCGTGACAAAGTTTCATGTTGACAGGGATGTTCGCCGCAGAACTACGAGTAAAGAAGGCTGTAACACCGCTGACACGCAAACATTTCCAAACGAGGGGATAAGGATTTCTCTTCATAAAGAGAAAGGCAATCAATGGATTGACAACCAGAGCGACAAAGAACATAGTTGTCACCAAGAGGGCAAGCAAGATTCCGTAGTTAGCGAGGCTTCCGATTCCCTTATCAGAGATGGTTTTGAAGACAAGACCAAGGATACCAAATGGAGCTAGGTTGATAATCCATTCGACAATCTTAGAAGTCACATCAGCTATGGTTTTCAGCAATTCTTTACTATTTTTGCTGGCTTCTCTCATAGCAATCCCGAAAACAACTGCCCAGGATAGGATACCGATGTAGTTGGCTGTGACAAGGGCATTGACTGGGTTGTCAACCAGTTTGAGCAAGAGGTTGCTGAGGACTTGTCCAATCCCATCTGGTGGAGCAATATCGGTATTAGCACTATTTAGGGTAATTTCAACAGGTACGATGAAACTTGCTAGTACAGCGATAAGTGCAGCTGCAAAGGTTCCCACCAAGTAAAGGAAGATGACCGTTTTCATATTGCTATCTTGGCCCTTTTGATGTTGGGAAAGGGCGTTAGCAACGAGGGCAAAGACTAGAATGGGTGCGATGGCTTTAAGGCCACCAACAAAGAGATCTCCAAGTAAACCAATTCCTGAAATGTTAGGAAGTGTCAGTCCTAGGGTTCCTCCAATAAGCATGCCAATCAAAATCCGTTTGATTAGGCTTGCCTTATTCCAAGCATGAATGAATTTTTTCATAACAATTTCCTTTGTTGTGTAATGTTTATGATTATAGTATAAATATGAACTAAAATCAAGAATTTTCTGTCTATTTTTGCTATTATTTTTGAATATTTATGGAGATTCATCACTTGTGAAAGTATGGTATAATAAATGAAAGGAGTTTTCTATGCAAGATTTTTTTCAAACCTACCTCAATAAGCTTGATATAACAACGATTATTGAGAATATCTTAACCAAGTTACTTTCTCTGTTATTTCTATTTTTGCTATTCTATATAGCTAAGAAAATGCTCCATACCATGGTGCAGAGAATTGTCAAACCTTCTCTAAAAATGTCTCGTCATGATGTCGGACGTCAGAAAACCATCTCACGTCTGTTAGAAAATGTGTTTAATTATACCCTTTATTTCTTTTTACTTTATTGTATCTTGTCTATTTTGGGTTTGCCAGTTTCTAGTTTGCTTGCTGGAGCTGGGATTGCTGGGGTGGCTATTGGGATGGGAGCCCAAGGTTTTCTGTCTGATGTCATCAATGGCTTTTTCATCCTCTTTGAACGTCAACTGGATGTAGGAGATGAAGTTGTTTTGACAAATGGTCCTATTACTGTATCGGGCAAGGTTGTCAGTGTCGGCATTCGAACAACGCAACTCAGAGGAGAAGACCAGGTTCTGCACTTCGTTCCCAATCGGAATATCACCGTCGTCAGCAATTTCTCACGCACAGACTAGACCTGTTATTTTAAGTAATTTGTGGTACAATAGAAAGAGTTTAATAAAGGAGAAAAGATGGTTTTAGAAAAGCAGTTGGGCAATGGTTGTACCTGGATAGACCTTGATGTGGATAAGATTAAAAATATGGAAGATCTTTCTGACATCTATGGATTGGACAAGGAAACCATTGAGTATGCTCTGGATAGAAATGAACGAGCTCATATGGATTATAACCGTGAAACGGAGACGGTAACCTTTATTTATAATGTTCTTGATTTAGAAAAAGACAAAGAATATTATGAAGCGATTCCCATGACCTTTATCGTCGAAAGACAACGAATGATTACCATCAGCAACCATAAGAATGCTTATGTCATTGATCAGATGTCAGCTTATCTGGATAACCATGAGTCGCTTTCTATTTACAAGTTTCTCTTTGCTGGTTTAGAGATTATCAGTAACGCTTATTATCCTGTCATTGAAGAGATGGATAAAAGTAAGGACGAAATTAGTGCCTTGCTACGTCAAACTACAACAAAGAAAAATCTCTTCGCCCTCTCTGACTTGGAGACTGGTATGGTTTACTTGACAGCAGCAGCAAAACAAAATCGACTCCTCTTGGAACATATCCAGGGCCATGCTCTTTATCGGAGATTTAATGATGTCGAACGAGAGCAGTTTGATGATGCCATGATTGAAGCCCATCAGTTGGTGTCTATGACAGACTTGATTTCTCAAGTCTTGCAACAACTCTCAGCTTCTTACAACAACATCCTAAACAATAACTTGAATGATAGTTTGTCAATTTTGACTATTATCTCCGTCTTACTAGCAGTACTTGCGGTTATTACAGGTTTCTTCGGAATGAATGTTCCTCTACCATTTACAGAAGAGCCAAATGCTTGGATTTATATCTTAATGACTAGCTTGATTTTATGGGTGGCCTTATCTCAATGGCTGAAGAAAATTACTAGAAAATAAAAGAAAAGGAGCCAAAATGGTGATTGAAAACTACATGCCAGACTTTGCTGTGGAAGCAGTCTATGATCTGACAGTCCCAAGCCTGCAGGCGCAGGGAATCAAGGCTGTTTTGGTCGATTTGGATAATACTCTCATTGCTTGGAACAACCCTGATGGGACGCCAGAGATGAAGCAATGGCTACATGACCTTCAGGACGCGGGCATTCGCATCATCGTAGTCTCAAACAACACCAAAAAACGGGTCCAACGTGCAGTTGAGAAGTTTGGAATTGATTACGTTTATTGGGCTCTGAAGCCCTTCACATTTGGGATTGATCGTGCCATGAAGGAATTCCACTATGAGAAAAGTGAAGTGGTCATGGTCGGTGACCAGCTCATGACAGATATTCGAGCAGCCCACCGTGCAGGCATTCGCTCGATTTTAGTCAAACCCTTGGTCCAACATGACTCTATCAAAACGCAGATTAACCGAGCTCGTGAGCGTCGTGTCATGCGAAAAATCACTGAAAAGTACGGACCGATTACATATAAAAAAGGAATTTAACTATGGAAGAAATTCTCTGTATTGGCTGTGGAGCAACCATTCAGACAACAGACAAGGCTGGTCTTGGTTTCACTCCCCAGTCGGCACTTGAAAAAGGCTTGGAGACAGGCGAAGTATATTGCCAACGCTGTTTCCGTCTCCGCCACTATAATGAAATCACGGATGTCCAGTTGACGGACGATGATTTCCTCAAGCTCTTGCACGAGGTGGGAGACAGTGATGCCTTGGTAGTTAATGTCATTGATATCTTTGATTTTAATGGCTCTGTTATCCCAGGCTTGCCACGTTTTGTCTCGGGCAATGATGTCCTCTTGGTGGGAAATAAAAAAGATATCTTGCCCAAGTCTGTTAAACCAGGCAAGATTAGCCAGTGGCTCATGGAACGTGCCCACGAAGAAGGACTTCGTCCAGTCGATGTCGTCTTAACTTCGGCCCAAAACAAACATGCTATTAAGGAAGTCATTGACAAGATTGAACACTACCGTAAGGGCCGTGATGTCTATGTGGTCGGTGTGACCAACGTTGGAAAATCAACTCTAATCAATGCTATTATCCAAGAAATTACGGGTGATCAGAATGTCATCACGACTTCGCGCTTCCCAGGGACAACCTTGGACAAAATCGAGATTCCGCTTGATGACGGTTCTTATATCTACGATACACCAGGGATTATCCACCGTCACCAGATGGCTCACTACTTGACGGCCAAAAATCTCAAGTATGTCAGTCCTAAAAAGGAAATCAAACCTAAAACCTATCAGCTCAATCCTGAACAAACCCTGTTTTTAGGAGGTCTCGGACGTTTTGACTTTATATCAGGAGAAAAACAAGGATTTACTGCTTTCTTTGACAATGAACTCAAACTCCACCGAACCAAGCTCGAAGGAGCGAGTGCCTTTTACGATAAGCATCTAGGAACCCTTCTGACACCACCAAATAGTAAGGAAAAAGAAGATTTTCCAAAACTAGTTCAGCACGTATTTAACATTAAGGAAAAGACAGACCTAGTCATCTCTGGACTCGGCTGGATCCGTGTAACAGGCACAGCCAAAGTCGCAGTCTGGGCACCAGAAGGCGTTGCCGTCGTCACACGAAAAGCCATTATTTAAACACAGAAAGGAAAGGGTTGTCTTTATTAAGGCGAGCGTTGCGAGCCCGTAGAGAATACTTTTCGCCGTGGTGTCAGTTGGTACAAGTGATTGTACCAACTGCGGAAAATTTGAGACTATAGACTCAAATTTTAGTCATGAAAGTCCGAAGGACTTTGCTGACGTCCGCCACCACTTTAGAAAAGTATAAAAAGAAACTCTTTTAAAGAAATTATGTCATTAACATCAAAACAACGTGCCTTCCTCAACAGTCAGGCACACACCCTCAAACCCATCATCCAAATTGGGAAAAATGGACTGAACGACCAAATCAAAACCAGCGTTCGTCAAGCTCTTGACGCCCGCGAATTGATTAAAGTAACGCTCTTGCAAAATACCGATGAAAATATCCACGAAGTAGCTGAAATTTTGGAAGAAGAAATCGGTGTGGATACAGTCCAAAAAATCGGACGCATCTTGATTTTGTTTAAACAATCTATCAAGAAAGAAAATCGCAAGATTTCTAAAAAAGTCAAAGAAATCTAAAAACCTACTCCAAATAACTGTTTTTACAGAGAAATAAAGGAGACTAGCCTATGGCAATCGAACTATTGACTCCCTTTACCAAGGTAGAGTTGGAGCCAGAAATCAAGGAGAAAAAACGCAAACAAGTCGGTATTTTAGGAGGGAATTTTAACCCTGTTCACAATGCCCATCTGATTGTTGCGGACCAAGTACGGCAACAGTTGGGACTGGACCAAGTTCTACTCATGCCTGAATACCAACCTCCTCATGTAGATAAAAAGGAAACCATCCCTGAGCACCATCGCCTCAAGATGATTGAGTTGGCGATTGAGGGGATTGAAGGTCTGGACATTGAAACTATTGAGTTGGAACGTAAGGGCATTTCTTACACCTATGACACTATGAAGATTTTGACAGAGCAACATCCTGATACGGATTATTACTTTATCATCGGTGCTGACATGGTGGACTATCTGCCTAAGTGGTACCGAATTGATGAACTGGTAGATATGGTTCAGTTTGTGGGAGTTCAGCGCCCACGCTACAAGGCTGGCACTTCCTATCCAGTTATCTGGGTGGATGTGCCTCTCATGGATATCTCGTCCAGCATGGTGCGTGACTTCCTTGCCCAGGAACGGAAACCCAATTTTCTCCTACCTCAGCCTGTGCTAGACTACATCGAGAAGGAGGGTCTATACTGATGGCCTATCAAGACTATATCAACTGCTCTCGTGAGGCTTTGTTGGAAAAAATGGCAGAGCTTCTGCCTGAAAAACGCTTAACCCATTGCTTGGGTGTGGAGCGTGCAGCTATAGAACTAGCCCAGCAATTTGGAGTA
The DNA here is from genome assembly GCF_049738015.1 of Streptococcus sp. CL5.50. Taxonomy (NCBI): domain Bacteria; kingdom Bacillati; phylum Bacillota; class Bacilli; order Lactobacillales; family Streptococcaceae; genus Streptococcus; species Streptococcus sp. CL5.50. The sequence goes on along the minus strand of NZ_JBKOTR010000002.1, from coordinate 135,808 downwards.
GATGTTGAGAAGGCAGGTCTTGCAGGCCTTCTTCATGACTATGCTAAAAAGCTGTCAGATCAGGAATTTCTGGATTTGATTGACCGTTACCAGCTAGACCCCGACCTCAAAAACTGGGGCAATAATGTCTGGCATGGCATGGTTGGTATATACAAGATTCAGGAAGACTTGGATTTGGATGATTCTGAAATCCTGCGAGCCATTGAAATCCATACAGTCGGTGCTGGTCAGATGACAGATCTTGATAAGGTTATCTATGTAGCAGATTATATCGAGCACAATCGTGCCTTTCCTGGAGTGGACGTGGCGCGTGAGATTGCAAGTCTATCGCTCAATAAGGCGGTGGCCTACGAAACAGCTCGCACTGTGGAGCATCTAGCTCATCAGGGATTCCCCATCTATCCCCAAACCCTTGAAACCTATAACGCTTTTGTGCACTATTTGAAAGAGGACTAAATGAACGAAAAAGAATTACTAGAACTAGTCGTGAAAGCGGCTGATGAAAAACGTGCAGAGGATATCCTCGCACTTGATGTACAAGATTTGACTAGCGTGACAGACTACTTTGTTATCACTAGCTCAATGAATAGCCGTCAGTTGGATGCTATCGCTGATAATATCCGTGAAAAGGTAGCTCAAGCAGGCTTTAAAGGTAGCCACGTTGAAGGCGATGCAGCTGGAGGATGGGTCTTGCTAGACCTCGGTGCTGTCGTTGTGCATATCTTCTCAGAAGAAATGCGTGCCCACTATAATCTGGAAAAACTATGGCATGAGGCGAATTCAGTAGATATTTCAGAAGCTCTTGCTTAGAAGATGAACTCAGTTGTAGTCAACTGGTTTTCTTTGCTTATTTTAGAAAATTGATGGAAAGGTAAAGAGCGAGTGGTGTTTGCCATGGAGGCTCTTGGTATCATGATTATGGCAACTTATGAAACCTTTGCGGCTGTTTACGATGCTGTGATGGATGATAGTTTATATGATAAATGGACGGATTTTTCTTTGCGTCATTTGCCTAAGACAAAGGATAGAAAGAAGCTTTTGGAATTGGCTTGTGGGACAGGCATCCAGTCTGTGCGCTTTTTTCAAGCTGGTTTTGATGTGACTGGACTTGACTTGAGCGCGGATATGTTGAAGATTGCTGAGAAGAGAGCTACTTCAGACAAGCAAAAGATTGATTTTATTGAAGGCAATATGCTGGATTTGTCCAAGGTAGGTCAATACGACTTTGTCACTTGTTATTCGGACTCTATCTGCTACATGCAGGATGAGGTGGAAGTAGGGGACGTCTTTAAGGAAGTGTATAATGCCCTTAACGAAGACGGCGTTTTTATCTTTGATGTGCATTCGACCTATCAGACAGATGAAGTTTTTCCAGGCTATTCCTACCATGAAAATGCGGAAGATTTTGCCATGCTTTGGGATACTTACGAGGATGCGGCGCCTCACTCCATCGTGCATGAGTTGACCTTCTTTATCAAGGAAGCGGATGGTTCCTTTAGTCGCCACGATGAAGTGCATGAGGAGCGTACATACGAAGTCTTGACCTATGATATCTTGCTGGAACAGGCTGGTTTCAAGTCCTTCAAACTCTATGCCGACTTTGAAGACAAGGAGCCAACAGAAACTAGCACCCGTTGGTTTTTTGTCGCGCAGAAGTAGGAGAACATCATGACCATCACAGGTATTATCGCGGAGTTCAATCCTTTTCATAATGGGCACAAATACCTGCTGGAGCAGGCTGAGGGATTGAAAATCGTAGCCATGTCTGGGAATTTCATGCAGCGTGGAGAGCCTGCTATCGTAGACAAGTCGACACGGGCCCAGATGGCGCTGGAAAATGGAGCGGATCTGGTAGTGGAATTGCCCTTTTTAGTCAGTGTTCAGGCTGCGGATTTCTTCGGCCAAGGAGCTGTGGATATCTTGGCTCGGTTGGGTATTGATAGGCTAGCATTTGGGACGGAGGAAGTTATCGATTATCAGAAAATTGCTGACTTATACACAGAGCGAGGTGCTGAGATGGAGAGTTTTGTGGAAAATCTGCCTGATTCTCTCTCTTATCCCCAGAAAACCCAGGCCATGTGGAAGGAATTTGCAGGTCTTGATTTTTCTGGCAATACGCCAAATCATGTTCTTGCTCTGGCCTATGCCAAGGCGGTTGCAGGACGAAACATCAAGTTGCATCCGATTCAGCGTCAGGGGGCTGGTTACAATTCTGTGGATAAAAATGTGGACTTTGCCTCGGCGACAGCTCTTCGTCAGCACCAGAAGGACCAAGATTTCCTAGAACGCTTTATGCCATCTGTTGCTCTCTTTGAGCAGGCTAATAAGGTGAGTTGGGAAGACTATTTTCCCTTGCTTCGCTATCAAATCTTGTCCAATCCAGACCTAACCACTATCTATCAGGTCAATCAAGAAATGGCTGTGCGCATTAAAGAGGCTATTAAAACAGCCCAATCTCTGAAAGACTTGGTTGAGGTGGTTTCCACCAAACGCTACACCAAGGCGCGTGTCAGACGCCTATTGAACTATATCTTGGTGCAAGCTAGAGAAAGTGACTTGCCAGAAGCCATCCATGTTCTTGGTTTTACTGAAAAAGGCAGGCAACATCTCAAGTCTTTGAAAGGTCAGGTCAGTCTAGTCAGCAGAATTGGCAAAGAACCTTGGGATGCTATGACCCAAAAGGCAGACCAGATTTATCAACTTGGAAATCCAAGTATAGCAGAGCAGAATTTTGGCAGAGTGCCGATTAGAATAGAAACAAACTAAGTCTACTGAAAGGTAGGCTTTTTCTCAAATCTCTACTAAAACTAGGATTTCTAAGAAATAGAGATTGTACTAATAAATTATAGGTGTTTAAACTCCAATTTCCCCAAAACAGATTCTATTTTAGGTTTGTGAAAATCACTTTTTTATGGTAGAATGTAAAAGAATGTATGTCATTCGGAATAACAATAAAATGAGGTAAAAACATGGAAATCATGTCGCTTGCAATTGCTGTTTTTGCCGTCATCATTGGTTTAGTCATTGGATATGTCAGCATCTCAGCTAAGATGAAATCATCTCAGGAAGCTGCAGAGTTGATGCTTTTAAATGCTGAACAAGAAGCAACTAATTTACGTGGACAAGCTGAACGTGAAGCGGATTTACTTGTTAATGAAGCCAAACGTGAAAGCAAGTCTCTTAAAAAAGAAGCACTATTGGAGGCCAAAGAAGAAGCCAGAAAATACCGTGAAGAAGTGGACGCTGAATTCAAATCAGAACGTCAAGAACTCAAACAAATCGAAAGTCGTTTGACAGAGAGAGCTACTAGCCTCGACCGTAAGGACGACAATTTGACGAGTAAAGAACAAACACTTGAACAAAAAGAACAAAGTATTTCTGATAGAGCGAAAAACCTTGATGCGCGTGAAGAGCAATTAGAGGAAGTCGAAAGACAAAAAGAAGCAGAACTAGAGCGTATTGGTGCCCTGTCTCAGGCAGAAGCACGAGATATTATCCTGTCTCAGACAGAGGAGAACTTGACCAAGGAGATTGCCAGTCGCATTCGCGAAGCTGAGCAAGAGGTCAAGGAACGTTCTGACAAAATGGCTAAGGATATCCTAGTTCAAGCCATGCAACGTATCGCTGGTGAATATGTAGCGGAGTCAACAAACTCAACGGTTCATCTACCAGACGATACTATGAAGGGACGCATTATTGGTCGTGAAGGTCGTAACATTCGTACCTTTGAAAGTTTGACAGGGGTCGATGTGATTATCGACGATACACCAGAAGTGGTGACCTTGTCAGGATTTGATCCGATTCGTCGCGAAATTGCCCGTATGACTATGGAAATGTTGCTCAAGGATGGTCGTATTCATCCAGCTCGCATCGAAGAGTTGGTTGAGAAAAACCGTCAAGAGATTGACAATAAGATTCGTGAATATGGTGAGGCAGCTGCCTATGAGATTGGTGCGCCAAACCTTCATCCAGACTTGATGAAAATCATGGGTCGCTTGCAGTTCCGTACTTCTTATGGACAAAATGTCTTGCGCCATTCGATTGAGGTTGCTAAGTTGGCTGGTATCATGGCTAGTGAGCTTGGTGAAAACGCGGCTCTTGCCCGTCGTGCCGGATTCCTTCACGATATCGGGAAAGCTATTGACCGCGAGGTTGAGGGTAGCCACGTTGAAATCGGTATGGAATTGGCTCGTAAGTACAAGGAACATCCAGTTGTGGTGAATACGATTGCTAGCCACCACGGTGATGTCGAAGCAGAAAGTGTCATTGCAGTGATCGTTGCTGCGGCAGATGCTTTGAGTGCAGCCCGTCCAGGTGCTCGTAGTGAGTCTCTTGAAAGCTACATCAAGCGTCTTCATGATTTGGAAGAAATTGCGAATGGCTTTGAAGGGGTACAAACTAGCTTTGCCCTTCAAGCAGGACGTGAAATCCGCATCATGGTCAATCCAGGACAAATCAAGGACGACAAAGTCACAATCTTGGCTCACAAAGTTCGTGAGAAAATTGAAAACAATCTCGATTACCCAGGAAATATCAAGGTAACCGTGATTCGCGAGCTTCGTGCAGTAGATTATGCTAAATAAATAAGAAAGAGCAGTTGAAAAATTACTGCTTTTTTGTTACACTAGATAGAAAGACTGTAAAGGATAATCTGGCTTTTTGTCATTATTCTAGAGAAATGTTATTTCACAGACTGACTAAAAGGAGACACAATGGCAGACCGAGGCTTACTAATCGTTTTTTCTGGTCCTTCAGGAGTTGGAAAAGGAACGGTTAGGAGAGAGATTTTTGAGAGTTCTGAAAACCAATTTCAATACTCTGTATCGATGACGACACGCGCACAACGTCCTGGAGAAGTGGACGGTGTTGACTATTTCTTCCGTACTCGAGAAGAGTTTGAAGAGCTGATTCGTCAAGGACAGATGTTGGAATACGCAGAATATGTCGGCAACTACTATGGAACTCCCCTGACCTATGTCAATGAAACCTTGGACAAGGGAATTGATGTTTTCCTTGAAATTGAAGTTCAGGGTGCTCTTCAGGTCAAGAAAAAGGTTCCAGATGCTGTCTTTATCTTCCTGACACCACCAGATTTGGATGAATTGCAAGATCGTTTGGTAGGACGTGGAACAGACAGTGCAGAAGTGATTGCCCAACGAATCGAAAAGGCCAAGGAAGAAATTGCTCTCATGCGTGAGTATGATTATGCGATTGTCAACGATCAGGTGCCCCTAGCTGCTGAGCGTGTCAAACGTGTGATCGAAGCAGAACACTTCCGTGTGGATCGTGTCATTGGTCACTATCAGGAGATGTTACCAAAATCTCCAACTACTCGATAAAATTTAGAAAATAGGTACAAGCAAATGATGTTAAAACCCTCTATTGATACCTTGCTCGACAAGGTTCCATCAAAATATTCACTCGTAATCTTGGAAGCAAAACGTGCCCACGAATTGGAAGCAGGTGCGCCAGCAACTCAAGGTTTCAAATCTGAAAAATCAACTCTTCGCGCTTTAGAAGAAATCGAATCAGGAAACGTTACAATTCACCCAGATCCAGAAGGAAAACGTGAAGCAGTGCGTCGCCGTATCGAAGAAGAAAAACGTCGTAAAGAAGAAGAAGAAAAGAAAATCAAAGAGCAAATCGCTAAAGAAAAAGAAGATGGTGAAAAAATTTAAGGTTGGGGGGACTCAATCTTATTTTTTCTATTGCAAGAATGTACTGACAAGGAGGAGGTGAGAAGATGGCCATAGCTAAGATTATCGTAGATGTACCCTTGATGCAGACGGACCAACCCTATAGTTATAGGATTCCGGAGGAATTTGAGGGAATGCTGGAAGTTGGGATGCGGGTTCATGTGCCTTTTGGTAAGGGCAATCGTCTGATTCAAGGGATTGTTCTTGGTTTGGAGTCTCAATCAGATGAGGAAGATATGGAGAAAGATTTAAAAGATATTGCTGAGGTGCTGGATTTTTCTCCTGTTCTCACGCAAGAACAACTCTGGCTAGCTGAAGAGCTCCGCAAGTCCGTCTTCTCCTATAAAATCTCCATCCTCAAGGCTATGTTACCGGGATTTCTGAACTCCAGCTATGACAAGATTCTCTATCCTCTGGCAGGTCTGAGTCAGGCAGACAAAAAACGCTTGTTTGGTTCAGAAGATTCGCTTGCCTTTTCTTCTCTGGATTTAGGTAAGCAAGCTGAAATGATGCGTTTGACTAGAAAAGGCCTGCTTGGTCTGGAATATCAGGCAATTGATCAAAAGAAGGTCAAGACCCAGTCTTGGTATGAGGTGAATCTTGCTCAATTAGAAAGTGTAGAGATTTCTACACGCGCCAAGAAAAAGTTAGAACTGAGAGACTATTTGCTTTCTCATCCTGAGAGTGCTTCCTTGGCTAGTTTGCTAGAGTTCTATTCGCGGGAGCAAGTCAACTTCTTTGTGGAACAAGGTGCTGTGACCATAGTCCAAAAGGAAGTGAAACGCTCGGCTGCTTATTTTGAAGGCATTGAGGCAAGTCAGCCTTTGGAGTTGAATCCAGAGCAAAGACAGGCGCGTGATGCGGTTGTGAGTGCGATTGGCAGTCATCAGCCTCCCTTCCTCCTTCAAGGGATTACAGGAAGTGGGAAGACCGAGGTTTACTTGCAGATTATCCAAGGGGCTTTGGACAAGGGCAAGACAGCTATTTTGCTGGTGCCTGAGATTTCCTTGACTCCACAAATGACGGAGCGTTTTATCGCTCGTTTTGGAGACAAGGTGGCCATTCTTCATTCAGGCCTGTCCAATGGTGAAAAGTACGACGAATGGCGCAAGGTGGAACGAGGAGATGCCCAAGTTGTGGTTGGCGCCAGATCGGCTATCTTTGCTCCGCTGAAAAATCTAGGTGTCATGATTATCGATGAAGAGCATGAAGCGACTTATAAGCAGGACAGTAATCCCCGTTACCATGCAAGGGATGTAGCTGTTTTGAGGGCCCAGTACAATCAAGCTGCCCTGGTACTTGGTTCGGCAACTCCTAGTCTGGAAAGCCGTGCTCGGGCTGGAAAAGGCGTCTATCAACATTTACGTCTGACCCAACGAGCTAATCCTTTGGCTACTATTCCCAAGGTTCAAGTGATTGACTTTCGAGACTATATCGGACAAAACGAGACATCAAACTTTACGCCACCTTTGTTAGAAGCTATTCAGGACCGTCTGGCTAAAAAAGAGCAGGTGGTTCTTATGCTCAATCGCCGTGGTTATTCTAGCTTTGTTATGTGTCGGGAGTGTGGGACGGTGGATACTTGTCCTAACTGTGACATTTCCTTGACCTTGCATATGGATACCAAGACCATGAACTGCCATTATTGTGGTTTTTCGAAGGATATTCCTCACGTTTGCCCCAACTGTAAGAGTCGCAGTATTCGTTACTATGGGACGGGGACACAGAAGGCTTATGACGAGCTGGCAGAACTCTTTCCGCAAGCCCGTATTTTGCGGATGGATGTGGACACGACTCGTAAGAAAGGTAGTCACCAAGCTCTTCTTGACCAGTTTGGACGAGGAGAAGCAGATATTTTACTAGGTACTCAGATGATTGCCAAGGGATTGGATTTTCCCAATGTGACTTTGGTCGGAGTTCTAAATGCCGATACAGCCTTGAATCTGCCTGATTTCCGTTCTTCTGAGAGAACCTTCCAGCTCTTGACTCAGGTGGCAGGCCGTGCAGGTCGTGCTGAAAAAGCTGGTCAGGTCTTGATTCAGTCTTACAATCCGCAGCACTATGCTATTCGATTTGCCAAGGATCAGGACTACGAAGGCTTTTATGCCTATGAAATGGGAATTAGACGACAACTTGGTTATCCACCTTACTATTTCACCATTGGAATTACCCTTTCTCACAAGAAGGAAGAAGAGGTGGTCAAACGTGCCTATGAAGTCATGAATATTTTGCGGTCAGGTTTGTCTGAAACCAGTGACATCCTTGGGCCGACGCCAAAACCGATTGCTCGTACCCACAACCTCTATCATTACCAGATTTTGATTAAATACCGTTTAGAAGATGAGCTAAGTCCGACCCTCAACCAGGTCTTGGCCTTGACTCAAGAACGGGAAAATAGTGAGCTCCGTCTCAGCATTGACCATGAGCCGCAGCAATTTTTATAAGAAGGAGAAGATATGACAAAATTAATCTTTATGGGGACACCCGACTTTTCAGCAACAGTTTTAAAAGGACTTTTGACAGATGACCGTTACGAAATTCTAGCCGTTGTGACCCAGCCAGACCGTGCTGTTGGTCGTAAAAAAGTGATCCAAGAAACCCCAGTCAAGCAGGCTGCCAAAGAGGCAGGACTTCCTATCTACCAACCTGAAAAATTATCTGGAAGTCCAGAGATGGAAGCTATTATGCAGTTAGGAGCAGATGGAATTGTGACTGCTGCTTTTGGCCAGTTTCTCCCAAGTAAACTCCTTGATAGCATGGACTTTGCTGTCAACGTTCACGCTTCTCTTCTTCCTAAACATCGTGGTGGTGCGCCTATCCATTATGCCTTGATTCAAGGGGATGAGGAAGCTGGTGTGACCATTATGGAAATGGTTAAGGAAATGGATGCAGGAGATATGATTTCTCGTTGCAGTATTCCTATCACGGATGAGGACAATGTCGGCACCTTGTTTGAGAAATTGGCGCTAGTTGGTCGTGATTTGCTTTTGGACACTTTGCCTGCCTATATTGCTGGCGATATCAAACCTGAACCGCAGGATCCAAGTCAGGTTACTTTCTCGCCAAATATCAAACCCGAGGAAGAAAAGTTGGATTGGAATAAAAGCAATCGTCAACTCTTTAACCAAATCCGTGGAATGAATCCGTGGCCTGTTGCCCATACTTTCCTTAAGGGCGACCGCTTTAAGATTTATGAAGCACTACTAGTGGAAGGTCAGGGAAATCCAGGTGAGATTCTTTCTATCGGCAAGAAAGAATTGATTGTCGCAACAGCTGAAGGAGCTTTGTCTCTCAAACAAGTGCAGCCAGCTGGTAAGCCTAAGATGGACATTGCTTCCTTCCTCAACGGAGTTGGACGTACATTGACTGTAGGAGAACGATTTGGTGACTAAAGTAGAAACGGCTAGAAGTTTATCCCTAGCAGTATTAGAGGATGTTTTTATCAATCAAGCATACTCAAATATCGCCTTAAATAAGCATCTCAAGGGAAGTCAGCTCTCTGTAGCAGACAAGGGCTTGGCGACCGAGCTGGTCTATGGAACAGTAGCCCGTAAACTGACTCTGGAATGGTACTTGTCCCACTTTATTGAAGACAGAGATCAGTTAGACAGCTGGCTCTACGTCCTTCTTCTCATGAGTGCCTACCAGCTCCGCTATTTGGACAAGATTCCAGATCATGCTGTGGTCAATGAAGCAGTAGAATTGGCCAAAGTCCGTAAAAAAGGCAGTGAAAAATTGGTCAACGCTGTCTTACGCCGTATCTTGCGTGAAGGCTGGCCAGATATTACTAGCATCAAACGAAAAAACAAGCGTGATTCTATTACCTATTCTCTCCCAGTTTGGCTCGTGTCTAAACTTAAGGAAGAATACGGAGAAGAGCGAGCGCAAGCTATTTTTGAAAGTCTTTTGGTGCGAAACAAGGCCAGTATCCGAGTGACTGATTTAAGTCGAAAAGAGGAAATCCAAGTCTTGTTGGAGGCTAGTGCTTCACCTTTGTCTGTTTCTGGTCTGGTTAAGGAGCAAGGCCATTTTGCGGGATATGACCTATTTTCAGAGGGAGCTATTACTATCCAAGACGAGTCCAGTCAGCTGGTTGCTCCCACTCTTGATTTACAAGGTGATGAGCAGGTTCTAGATGCCTGTGCGGCTCCGGGTGGAAAAACAGCCCATATAGCCTCTTATCTAACGACAGGTCAGGTTACGGCTTTGGACTTGTACGATCACAAGTTGGATTTAATCCAAGAAAACGCCCAACGTCTAGGGGTTGCAGATCGGATTCAAAGGCAAAAATTAGATGCCAGAAAGGTGCATGAGTTTTTTGGTCAGGATTCATTTGATAAGATTTTGGTGGATGCTCCCTGTTCAGGAATTGGTCTTCTGCGACGCAAACCAGACATCAAATACAATAAAGAAACGGCAGATTTCGCTTCCTTGCAGGAAATTCAGCTAGAAATATTAGGTAGTGTTTGTCAAACACTACGCAAAGGTGGTATAATAACTTATAGTACCTGTACTATTGTCTCAGAGGAGAACTTTCAAGTCGTACAGGCATTTTTAGAAAGTCATCCTGAATTTGAGCAGGTAACACTAGAACATGAATGTAAGGATATTATGAAAGATGGCTGTATCCTCATTACCCCTGAATTGTATGGAAGTGATGGATTCTTCATCAGTCAATTTCGCAAGATATCGGATTAGGAAGGAACTAACACATGGAAATTTCATTATTAACAGATGTTGGTCAGAAACGAACAAATAACCAAGACTATGTCAACCACTATGTCAATAGAGCTGGACGTACCATGATTATCCTAGCTGATGGTATGGGAGGTCATCGTGCGGGGAATATCGCTAGTGAGATGGCGGTAACAGACCTAGGTGTAGCTTGGGTAGATACTCAAATCGATACGGTTAATGAAGTACGTGAATGGTTTGCTAACAACCTTGAGATTGAAAATCAAAAGATTAACCAATTGGGACAAAATGAAGCCTATAAAGGAATGGGAACAACTCTCGAGGCTGTTGCTATTATTGGCAATCAGGCTATCTATGCCCACATTGGGGATTCTCGTATCGGTTTAATTCGTGGAGAAGAATACCACCAGTTAACAAGCGACCATTCTTTGGTCAATGAATTGCTCAAGGCTGGTCAATTGACACCTGAAGAAGCAGCTAGCCACCCACAGAAAAATATTATTACCCAGTCAATTGGTCAAAAAGACGAAATTCAGCCTGATTTTGGAATGATTACCCTTGCGACAGGAGATTATCTCCTACTTAATAGCGATGGATTAACCAACATGATTTCAGGCAGTGAGATTTGTGATATTGTAACCAGTGATATTCCTTTGGCAGATAAAACAGCGACGCTCGTGCGTTTTGCTAACAATGCAGGAGGTTTAGACAATATTACGGTTGCCCTTGTTTCTATGAACGAGGAGGATGAAGAATGATCCAAATCGGCAAGATTTTTGCCGGGCGGTATCGGATTATCAAACAAATTGGTCGAGGAGGCATGGCAGATGTATACTTGGCCAAGGATTTGATTCTAGACGGGGAAGAAGTGGCAGTAAAGGTCCTAAGGACCAACTACCAAACAGATCCCATTGCAGTGGCTCGTTTTCAGCGTGAAGCGAGAGCCATGGCAGATCTGGACCATCCTCATATCGTTCGGATTACAGATATTGGTGAGGAAGACGGTCAACAGTACTTAGCTATGGAGTACGTAGCAGGACTTGACCTCAAACGCTATATCAAGGAACACCATCCTCTTTCAAATGAAGAAGCGGTCCGAATCATGGGACAAATCCTCTTGGCTATGCGCTTAGCTCATACTAGAGGCATTGTTCACCGTGATTTGAAACCTCAAAATATCCTCTTGACACCAGATGGGACTGCCAAAGTCACAGATTTTGGGATTGCGGTAGCCTTTGCTGAGACGAGTCTGACTCAGACCAACTCTATGCTGGGCTCGGTTCATTACTTGTCACCAGAGCAGGCGCGTGGTTCTAAAGCGACTGTACAGAGTGATATCTATGCCATGGGGATCATCTTTTATGAGATGTTGACAGGACATATCCCTTACGATGGGGATAGTGCAGTGACCATCGCCCTCCAGCATTTCCAGAAACCATTGCCATCGGTTATAGCTGAGAATCCATCTGTGCCTCAGGCTTTAGAGAATGTTGTTATCAAGGCAACTGCCAAGAAATTGACAGATCGTTATCAGTCAGTTGCAGAGATGTATGTGGACTTGTCTAGTAGTTTGTCTTATAATCGTCGCAATGAGCCTAAATTGGTGTTTAATGATACCACTAAGGCTGACACCAAGACTCTTCCTAAAGTTCCACAAAGTACCTTGACTTCGATTCCTAAGGTGCAAACACAAAGTCCAAAGCCACAGACTGCGAAGCCGAGTCAGCAGGCTTCAGAGGACAATTACGCAACCAAGCCTGTTAAGAAACGGAAATTTAGAGTTCGCTATATGATTTTGTTGGCCAGCATTGTATTGGTGGCAGCTTCTCTTATTTGGATACTATCCAGAACTCCTGCAACCATTCCCATTCCAGATGTGGCAGGCCAGACAGTTGCGGAAGCCAAGGAAACGCTCAAGAAAGCCAATTTTGAGATTGGCGAGGAGAAATCAGAGGCTAGTGAAAAGGTGGAAGAAGGGCGGATTATCCGTACAGATCCTGACGCTGGAACTGGTCGAAAAGAAGGAACGAAAATCAATTTGGTTGTCTCATCAGGCAAGCAATCTTTCCAATTGAGCAATTATATCGGCCGTAAATCGACCGATGTTATCGCAGAACTCAAGCAGAAGAAGGTACCTGAAAATCTCATCAAGATAGAGGAAGAAGAATCAAGCGAGAGTGAAGAAGGAACAGTTCTTAGACAGAGCCCATCTGCTGGAACAACTTATGATTTGAGTAAGGCCTCAACAATTACTTTAACTATTGCTAAGAAAGTAACAAGTGTTGTCATGCCAAGTTATACAGGTTCCAGTCTTGAATTTACGAAAAATAACCTCATCCAAATTGTTGGTATAAAAGAAGCTAACATTGAAGTTGTAGAAGTTACCACAGCTCCTTCCGGAACTGCTGAAGGTACCGTCGTTGAACAGAGTCCAAGAGCAGGTGAAAAGGTAGATTTGAATAAGACACGCATCAAGATTTCAATTTACAAACCAAAAACACCGCCGTCAACATCATCATCAGCACCAGCCCAACGTGGAAACCAAGGTTCTACTACAACACCAAGTCAGGGGAACCAGCAAGGAAATCAACGAGGAGATACTCATTCTACTAATCAATCAAGTAGTGAGGGAAGCCACGAAAATTCACGTAATTAAACGAATCTTTGTCATGATTTCATGGCAAAGATTTTTTTTGACTCCAGATTTGTGATAGAATAGAAGGAGTTGATAAAAGGAGGAACGCATGGAAGAATCAAGAGAATTAAATGCCGTCATCGATGTGATTATGTTAGCTGGAACCATTCTTCTCAAAAGTGGCTCAGAGATTCATCGTGTAGAAGATACCATGATCCGTATTGCGCATTCGCAGGGGATTGTGGATTGCAATGTTCTTGCCATGCCTGCCGCTATCTTTTTCTCCATTGAAAATACCAATATTTCGCGTATGAAGCGCGTGACGTCCTCTTCTTATAACATTGAAAAAGTCTGCGATGTGAACCAAATTTCTCGTCAGTTGGTAGGGGGGCAGATTGATTTAGAAACAGCCTTTAAGCAATTGAAGGCTTTGCAAGCCCAACCCCTTCCTTATACTAAGTTGCAGGTAACTCTGGCTGCGACCTTTAGTGCTCCTTTCTTTTCAATTATGTTTAGTGGAAATATCTACGACGCACTTGGGGCAGGAGTGGCTACCTTATTTGGTTTTGCCTTTTCCCTCTATGTGGAGAAGTTTATCCGAATTCCCTTTGTGACGGCCTTTGCTGGAGCCTTTGTCTTTGGGATGATTGCCCAGTTTTGGGCTCGCTACACAGGTTTTCCTTCAACGGCAGATTTGATTATAGCTGGTGCGGTCATGCCTTTTGTACCAGGAATTGCCTTGACCAATGCGGTTCGGGATATTATGACTAACCACATAAACTCTGGTATGAGTAAGATGTTTGAATCCCTGCTCATTACCCTTGCTTTAGGGGCAGGAACTTCTGTCGCCTTGGTATTGATGAACTAATATGACACTAACAACCTTTTTATTACAAGCAGTGGCAAGTCTTCTTGCTATTATCACTTTTTTAATCGTACTCAATGTTCAACGCTCTATGCTCTTACCTGGAGGGATTTTGGGCATGGCTGTCTGGCTAATTTATCTCTTGCTCAAGGAACCGACCAATGTAATTGTGGCTACTTTTATTGCAGCCATTATAGGTTCTTGTGTCAGCCAGATTTTAAGTATTCTTTATAAGACACCTGCTGTGGTCTTTATCTTGGCCATCTTGGCACCTCTGGTTCCGGGTTATCTTTCTTATCGAACAACTGCCTTTTTTGTGACAGGGGATTATAGTCACGCCATTGCCAGTGCTACCTTGGTTGTTATGCTTGCTTTGGTGATTTCCATTGGAATGGCTAGCGGAACAGTGATTCTTAGACTTTATTCTCACTTACGAAAACAGCATAATGGTTAGAATAATAAGCGACTTGATTTGGTGAATCAAGTCTTTTTTCTCTCTTTTACTGCTATTTGTGATAAAATAGTATAGAACGATTTTTTACAATGAATGATAAAACAGAGGTAAATATGACAATCGGTATTGATAAGATTGGTTTTGCGACCAGTCAATATGTCTTGAAATTACAAGACTTAGCAGAAGCGAGGGGAATTGACCCTGAAAAATTAAGTAAAGGACTCTTACTCAAGGAATTGAGTATTGCGCCCCTAACTGAGGACATCGTTACTTTGGCGGCCAGTGCTAGTGACTCTATTTTAACTGAGCAAGAAAGACAAGAAATTGATATGGTCATTGTAGCTACTGAGTCAGGAATTGACCAAAGTAAAGCTGCGGCCGTCTTTGTGCATGGTTTGCTGGGCATCCAGCCCTTTGCTCGTAGTTTCGAGATTAAAGAAGCTTGCTATGGAGCGACAGCGGCCCTTCATTATGCCAAATTGCATGTGGAAAATTCTCCAGAGTCCAAAGTTTTAGTCATTGCCAGTGATATTGCCAAATACGGTATTGAAACTCCAGGAGAACCCACTCAGGGTGCTGGAAGTGTAGCTATGCTAATTACACAAAATCCACGCATTATGGCCTTTAATAATGACAATGTGGCTCAGACCCGTGATATCATGGATTTCTGGCGTCCAAATTACTCGACAACTCCTTATGTAAATGGTGTCTATTCTACCCAGCAATACTTGGATAGTTTGAAAACGACTTGGCTTGAATACCAAAAACGTTACCAGCTTACCTTAGATGATTTTGCGGCTGTTTGCTTCCACTTGCCTTATCCTAAATTAGCCTTAAAAGGCTTGAAAAAAATCATGGATAAGAGCCTGCCTCAAGAGAAAAAAGACCTCTTGCAAAAGCATTTTGACCAGTCTATTCTCTACAGTCAAAAGGTGGGGAATATCTACACAGGTTCACTTTTCCTTGGACTTTTGTCTCTCTTGGAAAATACAGATAGCTTGAAGGCTGGCGATAAAATCGCCCTTTATAGTTACGGAAGTGGGGCTGTAGCTGAGTTCTTTAGTGGTGAATTGGTTGAAGGATATGAAGCTTATCTGGATAAAGACCGTTTGAATAAGCTCAACCAACGAACTGCCCTGTCTGTTGTAGACTATGAAAAAGTCTTCTTTGAGGAAGTAGACTTAGATGAAACAAATTCTGCCCAGTTTGCTGGCTATGAAAATCAAGATTTTGCCTTGGTTGAAATTGTGGACCACCAACGCCGTTATAGCAAGGTTGAAAAATAATGAAGATAAGTTGGAATGGATTTTCTAAAAAATCATACCAAGAGCGCCTCGAGCTGTTAAAAGCTCAGGCGCTCCTTAGTCCTGAGAGACAAGCGAGTCTGGAGCAGGATGAACAGATTAGTGTGACTGTGGCAGACCAGCTGAGTGAGAATGTGGTGGGAACTTTTTCTTTACCTTATTCGCTGGTCCCAGAGGTCCTCGTCAACGGTCAGGAATACACAGTTCCCTATGTGACAGAAGAACCGTCCGTGGTTGCTGCGGCCAGCTATGCAAGTAAAATCATCAAGCGAGCAGGCGGTTTTACTGCTCAAGTTCATGAGCGCCAGATGATTGGGCAGGTGGCCCTTTATCAAGTTGCTAATCCTGATCTAGCGCAAGTGCAGATTGCAAGCAAGAAAGCCGAACTCTTGGAACTTGCCAATCAAGCCTATCCTTCTATCGTTAAACGTGGAGGTGGGGCGCGTGATTTGCATGTAGAACAGATAAAAGGCGAAACAGACTTCCTTGTTGTTTATCTCCATGTTGATACCCAAGAAGCCATGGGAGCCAATATGCTCAACACCATGCTGGAAGCCTTGAAACCAGTCTTAGAAGAACTCTGTCAGGGACAGAGTCTCATGGGGATTCTGTCAAACTACGCGACCGATTCTCTGGTGACAGCAAGCTGTCGCATCGCCTTTCGTTACTTGAGCCGCCAGAAGGACCAAGGACGAGAAATTGCGGAGAAAATAGCTTTAGCTAACCAGTTTGCGCAGGCTGATCCTTACCGAGCAGCTACTCACAATAAAGGGATATTTAACGGTGTTGATGCCATTTTGATTGCCACTGGTAATGACTGGCGTGCCATCGAAGCCGGGGCCCATGCCTTTGCCAGTCGAGATGGGCACTATCAAGGTCTTAGCTGCTGGACGCTGGACCTTGAAAGAGAAGAATTAGTTGGTGAGATGACTCTGCCCATGCCTGTAGCGACCAAGGGTGGGTCTATCGGCCTCAACCCTCGTGTAGCCCTCAGTCATGAGCTACTGGGAAATCCTTCTGCTAAAGAATTAGCCCAGATTATCGTGTCTATCGGACTTGCCCAAAACTTTGCAGCCCTCAAAGCCTTGGTGAGTACAGGGATTCAGCAAGGTCACATGAAATTACAGGCCAAATCCTTAGCTCTCCTAGCAGGTGCTAGTGAGTCTGAAGTTGCTCCCCTAGTTGAGCGCCTCATCGCAGATAAAACCTTTAATCTCGAGACAGCCCAGCATTATTTAGAAAACTTAAGATCATAAAAAAACTGGCTCTTTGTCAACTGTAGTGGGTTGAAGAAAAGCTAAGATCTAGAAAGGACGAAATTCGTCCTTTCTTTTTTGATGTTGATAGCGATAAAAATCCTTTTTTTGAAGTTTTCAAAGTTCCGAAAACCAAATGCATTTCGTTTGATAAGTTTGATGAGATTATTAGTAGCTTCCAATTTGGCGTTGGAGTAGGGTAGTTGAAGGGCGTTGATAATCTTTTCTTTGTCCTTTAGGAAGGTTTTAAAGACAGTCTGAAAAAGAGGATGAACCTGCTTTAGATTGTCCTCGATAAGTCCGAAAAATTTGTCTGGCTCTTTATTCTGGAAATGAAAAAGTAAGAGCTGATAGAGATTGTAGTGGAATTTCAAGTCTTCTGAATAGCTCAAAAGCTTGTCTAGAATTTCTTTATTTGTTAAGTGCATACGAAAAGTAGGGCGATAAAAACGTTTATCACTCAGTTTACGACTATCCTGCTGGATGAGCTTCCAGTAGCGTTTGATAGCCTTGTATTCATGAGATTTTCGCTCAAATTGATTCATGATTTGGACACGGACACGACTCATAGCACGGCTGAGATGTTGGACAATGTGAAAGCGGTCGAGAACGATTTTAGCACATGGGAAAAGCTGTTTAGCTAAGGCATAGTAGGGACTAAACATATCCATCGTAATGATTTTCACCTGACAACGAACGGCTCTATCGTAGCGCAGAAAGTGATTTCGGATGATAGCTTGTGTTCTACCTTCAAGAACGGTGATAATGTTGAGATTATCAAAGTCTTGTGCAATGAAACTCATTTTTCCCTTGGTAAAGGCATACTCGTCCCAGGACATAATCTCAGGAAGTTGGCTAAAGTTATGCTTAAAGCGAAAGTCATTGAGCTTGCGAATGACAGTTGAAGTTGAAATGGAAAGCTGATGTGCAATATCGGTCATAGAAGTCTTTTCAATCAGCTTATGAGCAATTTTTTGGTTGATAATACGAGGAATTTGGTGATTTTTCTCGACGAGAGAGGTCTGTGAGACCATCATTTTAGAGCAATGATAGCACTTGAAACGACGCTTTCTAAGGAGGATTCTAGTAGGCATACCAGTCGTTTCGAGGTAAGGAATTTTCGACGGTTTTTGGAAGTCATATTTCTTCATTTGACTTCCGCAATCAGGGCAAGATGGTGCCTCATAATCTAGTTTAGCGATGATTTCTTTGTGAGTATCCCTATTGATGATATCCATAAATTGGACATTAGGGTCTTTGATATCGAGCAGTTTTATGATAAAATGTAATGGTTCCATATGATTCTTTCTAATGAGTTGTTTCGTCGCTTTTCATTATAGATCTTATGGGACTTTTTTTCTACAACAAAATAGGCTCCATAATATCCATAGGGGATTTACCCACTACAAATATTATAGAGCCAAAAAACTCAGACGAATTCGTCTGAGTTTTTTGTACTTAAATACTTTTTCCTGGTAATAGTGTGACTGGTAAGAAGTAACCAGTTGTCGCGACCTCTTTGCCTTCAATCTTCTGCAAAAGGAGATCGACAGTGAGTTGGGCAATCTCTTTCATAGGTTGCTTAATCGTTGTCAGGTGAGGGTAGTAGTTTTCGATAAAGTAAGTCCCATCATAGCCGATGACCTTGAGATCTTCTGGGACAGAAATGCCCAGTTCTTGAGCGATTTTAATGACCAGAATAGCGGTCAAATCATCCGAAGCAAAGATGGCATCTGGTTTTTGACGGGTCAAGATATTCTTGATTTCCATTTCTTTTCTGACGGGCGAAAAGTCACTGGAAACATTGATAATAGGAGCTTTTGGGAGTACAGATGCAAAACCAGCGTGGCGTAGTCCAGTTGGCGAGTTAGAATTGTCATTCCCTGTAATCATAATGATAGACTGGGCGCCTGTCTTAACCAAGGTCTGGGCAGCAAGAACCCCACCAGCGTAGTTGTCAGAGGAGACGACAGGAATGTCTGGCGATAGGTTTCGGTCAAAGGAAATAATTGGTGCCGTCACGCGATTGTAGTCTTCGATTCCCAAGTTGTGACTACCCGAAATGATGCCGTCCACCTGATTGGCTTCCAACATTTCGATGTATTCGCGTTCCTTTTCAGAATCGTGCTCACTGTTGCAGATGATGGTCTTGTAACCATTCTTAAAAAGTTGGTGTTCCAGCTTATCAATCAATTCTGCATAGAAAACGTTGGAAATATTGGGGAAAATCAAACCGATTAACTTAGCTGATTTTCCTTGCAAGCTACGAGCTAGGTTGTTGGGTTTATAGCCCAATTCTCGCATGGCTTCATTGACTTTTTGGATGGTTTTCTCAGAGAGATACCCTTTTTTATTGATAACCCGAGAAACGGTAGTAGGGCTGACGCCTGCAAGTTTGGCGACATCAGTTAGTTTTGCGACCATAATCTAATTCATAGTAAGTTCCAGTTGGGTTTCCAGATTTAATCAGGATACCATTTTGGTCCGCATGTGGGAAGACACGACCAGAAAATACTTTTTCTCCTTTATTGATGAAAATTTCAAAGACAGAGTTATCGATGAAGATTGTAGCAGTAGTAGCCTGGTTATCGATTGGGCAAGAACGAGTTGTACCAAATTCTTGGGCATACTGTTCTCCAGCCTGGCTACGATCTACTGTCACTTGACCATTTACAAGGTCAAAGTTGATGGAAAGTCCCTTGCCTTCTTTATCAGCAAGTAAGACAATCTCGCTCTGGCTATTAGCTTCCAAGTTGAGTTCGAGTTCGTAAGTGTTATTGGTTTGAACACGGTTTGAGAAGGCTTCTTCAGAAGCACGAAGGTCCTTGATAGTTGCGACTGGGTATTGGTAGAGTTTGCCGTCTTTGATAGTGAGTTCCTTGACCAAAGAGAAGGTTCCTTGGTGGTCAAAACGGTCAGATGGGTAAGAAACATCTGGCAAGCCAAGCCAGCTAACAGCTAGAGCACGTCCATCAGGAGCGTTGAAGGCTTGAGTAGCATAGGCTTCGAAACCGTAATCCATGTTTTGAAGTTGAGATACATCTACCATTTTGGCATTTTCAGGGTCAAAGGAAGCCCCGATTTTATACATATTTGGATAGATATTGTCGTAGTCTAGAACTTCTTTATCCAATCCTTGTGGGCAGTAGAGAAGCACAGGTTGCTCTCCTACAAAGACCAGATTTGGACATTCCATCATGTAGGCAGTACGGTCGTTAGCAAAGTCAAGGTCGCCAACGGCTTGCCAGTTTGTATAGTCGTTGTCTACAGCCTTGTAGAGACGGACGAAACCTTTTTTCTCCAAGTCCTGTCCGCCGACGATAGCATAGTATTGCCCCTTAAAGTTAAAAATTTGCGGATCGCGGAAGTGGTCAGTAGAGTCAACTGGCTGGTCGATCAAGATCTTATCAATCTTTGTAATCTTGCCATCCTTGTCCATCAAAGCACCGATTTGGTAAGGGTGACGGATCCAGTTTTCATCACGAACATTTCCCGTATAAAATAGGAACAAGCTATCGCCAAACTGCATGGCAGAACCAGAGTAGGCACCGTGGCTATCTAATGGAGTATCGGGCAAAACTTTGACTCCGGTTTCTGTAAAGTGAACCAAGTCCTCACTTTCCAATTGCACCCAAGATTTCAAACCGTGGGCTGCACCAAAAGGAAAGTTCTGATAAAAAACAATCCA
Source organism: Streptococcus sp. CL5.50 (assembly GCF_049738015.1). Classification (NCBI taxonomy): domain Bacteria; kingdom Bacillati; phylum Bacillota; class Bacilli; order Lactobacillales; family Streptococcaceae; genus Streptococcus; species Streptococcus sp. CL5.50. The sequence continues at coordinate 115,215 of NZ_JBKOTR010000002.1, read as the reverse complement.
CTTTCCATCAAAGTAAGAAAAGCCATTTGGGTCGTTGAGAAGTCCTGTTTTTGGCTCAACATGGTAATGAGTATGCCATGGAGATTGTGCCATATTTTCCTTTATATGTTGAATTTCTTCTTGCGTCCAATCTTGATAAAGTCTGTAACGACGCTCAGTTGTCCATTCCATTTATTTTATTCCTCCAAAAATCTTATTACTTTTAATAGTAACCGTTTTCGGAAAAAAAAGCAAGCCTTTTATGTTAAAAAAGAGAAAAAACTGTCAAACGTTTATCATAAAATAAATGCAGGAAATCAATTAAATTTTCAGGAAAATATGAAAGATAATGAAATAAAAATCTTTTCAACTAAGATTTTAAATTTATTTTTTCAAGAAATACCTGATAAAACAATCAAAAACAATCAATCTAAAGCGTGCCCATCAAGTGGATAGATTATTTTTTCTGCAAAACGCTTGACATATTTCTAAAACATGATAAAATAATAGTCGTAAGGGCGAATAAAATCGCTTTCAAATAAGAACAAAATTTTATATAAGGAGATTTTTGCTATGGATTATAGTAAAGTTGCTGCCGAGGTCATTGAGGCTGTCGGTAAGGATAATCTTGTAGCTGCAGCCCACTGTGCAACTCGTCTTCGTTTGGTATTGAAAGACGAATCAAAAGTGAATCAAGCAGCTCTAGATAATAATGCGGATGTCAAGGGAACTTTTAGCACTAACGGACAATATCAAATTATCATTGGTCCTGGAGATGTTAACTTTGTGTATGCGGAAATCATCAAGAAAACTGGTTTGAAAGAAGTTTCGACAGATGATTTGAAAGAGATTGCTAATAAAGACAAAAAGTTCAATCCATTGATGGACTTAATTAAACTTTTGTCAGACATCTTTGTTCCTATTATCCCTGCCTTAGTTGCAGGTGGTCTCTTGATGGCTTTACGTAACTTCTTGACATCACCAGACTTGTTTGGACCTCAATCAATTGAAGATATGTATCCTGCAATCAAAGGCTTCTCAGCTATGATTCAATTGATGTCTGCTGCTCCATTTATGTTCCTCCCTGTTTTGGTTGGTATTTCAGCAGCCAAGCGCTTTGGAGCAAACCAATTCCTTGGTGCGGCAATCGGTATGATTATGACCACTCCAGATTTAGGTGGTAAAGAAGCCTTCTGGGACATCTTAGGTTTCCATGTTACACAAACAAACTATGCTTATCAAGTTATTCCAGTCCTTGTTGCAGTCTGGTTGTTAGCAAATTTGGAAAAATTCTTCCACAAGAAATTGCCATCTGCAGTTGACTTCACTTTCACACCGCTTTTATCAGTGATGATTACAGGATTCCTTACCTTTACAGTTATCGGTCCTGTTATGTTGGTTGTGTCTGATGCGATTACAAATGCGATTGTATGGTTGTACAACACAACAGGTGCCTTTGGTATGGGGCTATTTGGTGGAACATATTCGCTAATCGTTATGACAGGTCTTCACCAATCATTCCCAGCAATCGAAACACAATTGTTGTCTGCTTACAATAATAACGGTACTGGATTTGGAGACTACATCTTTGTTGTTGCTTCAATGGCAAACGTAGCACAAGGTGCGGCTACTCTTGCAATCTACTTCTTGACAAAAAATGCTAAAACAAAAGGATTGTCAAGTTCGGCTGCTGTTTCTGCCTTCCTTGGTATTACAGAACCTGCTCTCTTTGGGGTAAACTTGAAATACAAATTCCCATTCTTCTGCGCCCTTGCTGGTTCAGCAATTGGTGCCTTCGTAGCAGGTTTAACTCACGTTATTGCAGTTTCATTGGGAGCGGCTGGATTTATTGGATTCCTTTCTATTAAGGCTGGTTCAATCCCTATGTATATAGTTGCGGAAATCATGTCCTTTGTTGCCGCCTTTGCTTTCACTTATTTCTACGGTAAAACAAAAGCAGCTAGTGTCTTTGCTGATGAAGCTGCCACAGCAACCGCAGAAACAGTTACTGAACCTACAGTAGAAGCACCAGTAGTGGAAGAGACTGATACTCTTCAAAATGAAACACTTGTAACTCCTATCGTCGGTGATGTTGTCGCTCTTGCTGATGTCAATGACCCAGTCTTCTCAAGTGGAGCTATGGGACAAGGTATCGCTGTGAAACCAAGTCAAGGTGTGGTTTATGCACCAGCTGATGCTGAAGTTTCAATCGCCTTTCCAACAGGACACGCTTTTGGTTTGAAAACAACTGATGGTGCTGAAGTTTTGATCCACGTTGGTATTGACACTGTGTCTATGAACGGTGAAGGTTTTGAAGCAAAAGTTGCTCAAGGTGATAAGGTGAAAGCTGGCGATATTCTTGGAACATTTGACTCAAACAAAATCGCTGCAGCTGGACTTGATGATACAACAATGGTTATCGTTACAAATACAGCTGACTACGCTTCAGTAGCTCCAGTCGCAACAGGTTCAGTTGCGAAGGGGGATGCTGTGATCGAAGTGAAAATCTAATCAATCCTCTCTAATGTGAAAACGAACAAATGACATGTTTGTTCGTTTTTGCTTGAATGGTAAGATTTACAGAGGAAAATCTAAAAAATAGAGAAATTTAGACTTTCGAAATATGCTATAATAAAGAAAATAAAAACAAGAGGTTTATCATGACAAAATTATATGGAAGCTTGGAAGCGGGCGGTACAAAGTTTGTCTGTGCTGTCGGTGATGAAAACTTTAACGTTGTAGAAAAAACACAATTTCCAACAACAACTCCAATCGAAACAATCGATAAAACCATTGAGTTCTTCTCGAAATTCGATAATCTTGCTGGTCTTGCAGTTGGTTCATTTGGTCCGATTGATATTGATAAAAACTCAAAAACTTATGGCTTTATCACAACGACTCCAAAACCAAACTGGGCAAATGTGGACTTGCTTGGTGCCCTTCGTCGCGCCCTAAACGTGCCAATGTACTTCACAACAGACGTAAACAGCTCTGCTTATGGTGAAGTGGTTGCCCGTAACAATGCTGGTGCTCGTATTGAAAACTTGGTTTACTACACAATCGGTACAGGTATCGGTGCAGGTGTTATCCAACGTGGTGAGTTTATCGGTGGTGTGGGTCACCCTGAAATGGGTCATTATTATGTTGCTAGACACCCAATGGATATTGAAAAAGAGTTTAAGGGTGTTTGTCCTTTCCATAAGGGATGTCTGGAAGGCTATGCAGCTGGTCCAAGTTTGGAAGCTCGTACAGGTGTTCGTGGGGAAAACATTGAACTCAACAACCCTGTTTGGGATGTTCAAGCCTACTATATCGCTCAAGCTGCGGTCAATGCGACAGTGACTTTCCGACCAGACGTGATTGTCTTTGGTGGAGGGGTCATGGCTCAACAACATATGCTGGACCGTGTCCGTGAGAAATTTACATCTCTTCTCAATGGTTACCTACCAGTACCAGATGTGCGTGAATACATCGTAACTCCAGCAGTCGCAGGAAATGGTTCTGCTACTCTTGGGAACTTTGTTCTTGCAAAAGAAGTTTCAAAATAAAGCACAAAATCCGCTTGGAAAACCAAACGGATTTTTTACATGTCAAAGCATTTGCCAGAAAAAGTCAATAATATAGGTCAGACCGTAGGTGTAAACCACGAGGGTAAAGGGCTTGGTCAGAATGATGATGGTCATATAGCGCTTGAAACTCATCTTGGTCAGGGCAGCCAGCATACAGAGAAAGTCAGCTGGACTAATGGGCCAAATCATCATAAAGATAAAGAAACGGTCAAAACGATTTCCTTTATCCAACCAGCCGATATACTTGTCATAGGTGCGCTTGCTGACGACAGACTGGACAAAGGCAGCCCCATAGAGGCGCACTAGATAAAAGATAATGGCGCAGCCAATGACAATGCCGATATAGTTGTAAATGGTTCCGATGATGTGGCCGTAGATAAAGACCCCAGCCACCGAGGTCAAGGCTCCTGGAATGATAGGGACGACAGTCTGTAAAATCTGTAAAAAGATAAAGAGAGGTGGCCCCCAGATACCTGCCTGCTGGATAAAGGCAGAGAGGGTTTCCTTAGACTGTAAAACCCCAGCCTGATAAGCCCAAATACAGAAAATCAAACTCCCAACCCCACCGACAATCGATGAGATATTGATAACTCGCTGTAAAAGGGGAGAAACAGCTTTCATTTGTTTATCCTGTGACATGTAAACTCCTCATAGATAGTATAACTCTACTATACCATATTTTGGAGGAGAAAGGGGGAATGAGTCTTTTTGCTATAGGAAGAGTGATGGATTTTGAGGCTAAACATGCTATAATAAAGGGAGCAGACATGTAGCAAAGGAGAGAGTATGATACAGGTAAAACCAGAACTGGAGATAGAAAAACAACTGATCAACCAACTGGTGACCGGGGAAAGTCAATGGACTTACAGAGATGACCTTAAAACAGAAGAGCAATTATGGGAAAACTTCTTTGAAAAGCTAGCCCAGAACAATGTGGCTCTATTGGCAGATCATCCCCTGACAGAACAGGAAAAACGCCAGATAAAGAATCAACTGAACTTTGTTAGCTACTATGATGCGGCCAAGTGGTTGGTCGGCGAAAATGGCATTGCCAAGGTTGAGGTTCAGAGAGAAGATGCTAGTTTGGGGACTATCCGTTTATCTGTCATTTGGCGAGACAATATCGCAGCTGGTAAGTCTAGTTATGAGGTTGTCAACCAAGTCGAGAGAGATAAGATAAATCCTCAGGATCAAGACCGCAGGCTAGATGTGACCCTCTTGATCAATGGCCTTCCCATGATTCAAATCGAGCTTAAAAGTCCCAGAGTTGCTTTTCTAGATGCCTTTCATCAAATCAAGAAGTATGATAGAGAAGGAAAGTTCCGTGGCCTCTACTCTAGCTTACAGATGTTTGTTGTGACCAATAAAGTAGACACACGCTATATCGCTGCAGCTAGGGAAAATAAACTCAACAAGCAATTTCTAACCAAGTGGGTGGATAAGGACAACCAACCCATAACAAGCTTGACCAGTTTTGCCCACGAAGTCCTTTCCATCCCTCGTGCTCATCAGATGGTCATGCAGTATTCTGTCCTTGATGATAGCAAGAAGGCTCTCATCCTCTTGCGCCCCTATCAGATCCACGCCATCGAAGCAGTGCAAGAAGCTTCTCGCCAGCAAGCATCAGGCTATGTATGGCATACGACAGGTTCAGGGAAGACCCTGACTTCTTATAAGGTGGCTCGGAATCTCCTCCAGATTCCATCCATCCAAAAGACGATTTTTGTTGTTGACCGCAGGGACTTGGACCAACAGACCACTTCGTCATTTCTCTCTTATGCGACCAATGATGTCATTGATATTGATGAGACGGATAATACCCATGATTTGGTCAAGCGACTAGGAAGTAATGATAAGCGTGTGGTGGTAACGACCATCCAGAAAATCATCACCATGATGCGTAAGTTTGATCAAGGTCTTTACCAAAGAGATGCGGACAAAATCAAGGGTATCCGAGTGGCCTTTGTCGTGGATGAATGCCACCGTGCCGTAACACCTCAAACACAAAAAGACATTAAGGCCTTTTTCCCACAGTCTCTCTGGTATGGTTTTACAGGCACACCTATTTTTAAGGAAAATAAACGCCAGCAAGTGGGCGATCTAGCCCAAACCACCCAGCAACAGTACGGAGACCGTCTCCATGAGTATACAGTCAAGGAAGCTATCCATGATGGAGCAGTTTTAGGCTTTAAGGTGGATTATCGCAATACCCTCATCACGGATAAATCCGAAAATGACATACCAGATACCGTGTATGAGAATGAGGAGCATATGCTGGAAGTCTTGGATGCCATTATCAATAAATCCCGTCAACAGTTAGGCTTCCAAAAGGGAGTAGGTAAGACCTACAATGCCATCCTGACCGTCAAATCCATCCCTCAAGCCCAAGCCTACTATGACCTGCTCAAACGGGTCAAGGCTGGGGAGACGAGGGTTAAGGTATCGGAAAGAGTCAAGCAGGTTCTTCCAGACTTTCCAAAGGCGACCATCACCTACTCGGTCACTGAAAATGAAGAAGAGTCAAGAGCTAATCAAGACCACATGAAGCAGGTTTTAGAAGACTATAACCAAGAGTTTGATACCCACTTTACCATGTCGGATCTTCGTGGCTTTAATACGGATGTCAATAACCGCCTAGCTCGAAAGCAGGACAAATACCTCTATCGCAATGAGCAGTTGGACTTAGTCATCGTTGTCAATCGTCTCTTAACGGGATTTGATGCCCCTTGTCTGTCAACTATTTTTATCGACCGCAAACCCATGCAACCGCAGGACTTGATTCAGGCTTTTAGCCGAACCAACCGTATTTTTGATAGCAGTAAGACCTATGGTCATATCATCACCTTCCAAAAGCCCCTAGCCTTTAAGGGAGCAGTAGATAGTGCCCTCAAACTCTACTCAAATGGTGGTGAAAACGAGGTTCTAGCTCCAAGCTGGGAAGAGGAAAAGAGGAACTTTTTACGGAGTTGCAGTGATTTCAAAAATCTTGCTACTGATGACTATGTGAATGGTCTAGATTTTGAGCAAGTCTCTACGCCTGAGTTGAGGAAACTAGCTAAAACCTATCAAGCTCTTGATAAGTACCTAGCCTCTATCCGAGTGTATAAAGAGTATGATGAGGAAGAAGTTTACAGTCAGACGGGACTTGATGGAGAGAAGTTGGAAAGGTATCTGGGTCTTTATCGAAATGTCCTTGCAGAATTAAAAAGTCGAGTAGAGGATGATGACGATGGAGAGCCACTTGATATCCACTATGAACTGGAGTCTATCCAAGTGGACGAAATCAACTATGCCTATATCCTAACCTTGATCCAAAGCCTGATTGAACAAGGTCAAAGTCAAGAAAAGCACCTAAGCTCTCAAGATAAGGAAGCCGTGGATAACTATATTCAGAGTCTTGAGAAGACCAATCCAAATCTTGCCCAGATCATCACTGAACTGTGGAGAGAGGTACAAGAGCATCCAGAAAACTATCGTGGTCAGTCTATCGCAAATATCTTGGATCAGATGATAGAGGTTGTCATCCAGCAACATATCCAAGTCTTTAGCAAACGTTGGTATGTCGGAGAGGATGAACTCCGTTACTATGTCGAACACTACCGTAAGGGAGCTAAAAAACAACTAGGAGAAAGCCAGTTGACCAAGAGCCAGCGCTATCAGGACTATAAGCTAGAGGTGGCAGATGCCCTCAATCCTCTCCTCTATAAAAAACAAATCAAGGAAGCCTATACCCAGCTAGTAGAGGAAGTCATTGAGCCGTTGAGGGTTGGGAGATAGTCCTTCTAGACTTAGAATAGTTCCGCTTCCTAAAGTTTACATGTATTCTAAGTATCGAATGATTGTAATTCCATAAATTTATAAGCAATCTACGTTTCGAATAGCTTATCTGAGAAAGTTTTGAGGTTTTCTAGCTTTCGAATAGTCGTCTTTCCTAAAGTTTAGATGTATTCTAAAGCTAGAAGAGTTAAAATCTATAAATAGTAAGTGTCTCTATCTGATGGACGGTATGTATGTCCAGTCAGATAGGGATTTTTTAATTTGGAAAAGTCTGATTTGTCCTGAAAAGTACATTTTAGATGGAAATAATGACAGTTGAGCGGATGGGGATTAAAATGGTTTGAGAAACTGTTAGAATGAATGTATCAACTCAAAGGAGAAAAATTGATGAAGAAAGTTAAAGATGATGAGGATAGTATTCTATCGACACTTCCTTTATGGGGGCTTCTATTTTTGGTCTGTGTATTGTTTCAAGTCTTTGTATTTAAGGATAGACCTTTGATTCAACATGATAGACAAGGAAGCATTGTAAAAACAGATCAAGAACAGGTCTATCTTCCAGAACTAATCCAGTCTTGGTTTGATAAAGAAGACAATAAATGATTCGTTAAATAGAAAGGATATTATCATGACAAAAACATACGCTATTCGCCCACTTAGTTACAGCAACTTTACCAACCGTGAGTTTGAGAGCCTGATGATGGATACTCATCAAAGTTTGGCGACTTTTTCTAAGGCAAACAAGGATGAGGCTATGTATGCCAAACATCTGGAACCCTTCAAGACCAAGCTAGATGATTTTCAAGCTCAACTTGCGTCGGTGGAAACGAAAGAGTCTAGTAATCTGACAGAAGTCGATCGCAATCGTGATAGTGCCTTGGTTGGTCTCTTTACCCTTCATAGAGGATTTGCTAAGATTAAGGATGCCAAGCTCAAAGAAGCTCATGAAACTCTGAAACCAGTCTTTGCCAAGTACAAGGACATCACCAAGCACAGCAATGATGTGGAAACGGCAGAAATCAAGAGCTTGCTCAAAACGCTTGGTGAAACACCTTATCATGAGGCAGTGACCAGTCTAGGACTGACCCCTATGCTGACGGCTGTGGTCAACGCTCAAGAGGAATATGACCAAGTGGAGAGTAAGGCGCGTGCTTCTAAGTCTGCCAAGGAAGTTGGCAAGACCAGACAACTCCGTACCGAACTTTCAACAAGCTACGACCTCTTTATGCGCTATACCGCAGCCAGTGCAGAAGCCTACCCTGAAAAGGAACACCTGACCCAACTCCTCAAGGAACTCAATAGCATCCGAGATAGCAAGCGCCGTCTCATCACTAGTAGCAAGAAAGATAAAAAGACCAAACCAGCAGAACCAGCCCAAGTAGCAGGATAAAGACAACCCCTTAGAAGCAGATTTCTAAGGGGATTTTTGTGGTTTCGTGGATAATTTATATATTAACAAAATTGTAGAGAAATAAATAATAGTTAATAAATAAGTTGTTTAAATTCTGGATAGAATCAATAGTTTATTTAATACCTAAATGTTGAAAGTTAATAAGAAAAAGATTAGTTTTTATAGTCTTTTTAAAAATATTGCACTATATATTGTGTTTTATTCTATTTTTCAAAAAAATCAACACTATATATAGAAAACAATATTGCTTTTTTGTTTTTGTTTGGTATAATATGAATTGTAGAAAAAAGACGTCAGTGGGCGCTGACGACTAGTTAGAGATGGTGAATTTCAAAATGCGATATGAGCACTATTTCAAAAATTCTCTTTTATTCTAACACTAAATAAAAGAAATGTAAATCTCATTTTGATAATTTTCTTTTTTCTACAAAATATAGAAAAAAGAGGTACATATTATAAGAATATCAAACTTATTAAATAGAGAATCAATCCAAGTAGGATTAGATTTTGTTGATGTAGATACATCAAAGGATGTTAAATTATTTGTGGACCCATTGCTTTTACCAGATAAGTTTAGGGATATTGCTAATGATTTTGTAAAAACAGTTTATAAAGTTTACGATAATGGTAATAAATCAGATGCATTACAACTATTTTCACACTCTAAAGAATGTAATGCTATCCACTTTGGATATTCTGAGAGTAACTCCAAAGGGACAGGTGTTTCAATGAAGATGCTTGATCAATTTTTTGGGTATGTCTATAAATCGGTAGATAAAATCAAAGAAAAATTACTGACACCTATAGCGATGCCGATTTTTGTAAAGAGTTTTTCAGAAGATAGGATGTCTGATTTGTTAGTAAGTTTATTAAAAAAAGAATTGATTTTATATTCTTTAGAACTAGCTCGATTACACGGTTTAAAAATCAGTAATGAAGTACAACGTTTTGATTATTGGGATGCCGAGAGTCATGAGTGGGCTACCTTTGAAAGCCAGTATGTTCTTGCTCCTAATGAAAATGGTGTAGAGGAACTTCTTATCTTAGTTCCGAAATCTGTTGTAAGTAAAAGATTTTTAGTAAATCCTTTTAGATATATTTCAGTAATTTTTCAACATTTGCAGTTGATGGAAAAGTACCAAAGGACTAATGGTACACCAAAATCTAAAAAAGAATTACGGGAATCAGAGATAGTAGCAAAATATCAAAAGGATAAAGATAAAAGCTATATTTTAGATATGACATTGACATCGCCTGAATACTATGATGTATACTATGATAATGCAATTAGGTTTAGTGATAATAAATCTATGACAGACGAAGAGTTAATAGAGTGTCTTACAAAGGATAGATAAAGTTAGGTTTGGAATAGTGCTATTAGGGAAGAAGTAATTTCTTCTCTTTTTTCTTTGTTATCAGCATTTGTTATTATGATTCATGATATAATATAAAAAATGAGAAATAAGGTAAGGAGAAGAGTTTGAAAGCTTTACTACCTAAAATAAAATTCAAAAATTTTGATGAGAAATGGAATAGAAAAAAATTACATAGTATTGCGCCCCTGCGTGGAGGCTTTGCTTTCAAAAGTGAAAAATTTCAAAATACTGGCATTCCAGTTGTTAGAATATCAAATATCAAATTTGACGGAACTGTTGGAGGGGAGTTTGAATATTACTCTAAGATAATTCCAGATGAAAAATTTGTTCTTAGAGGACGTTCAATTCTATTGGCTATGTCAGGAGCAACTACTGGAAAAATAGCTATGTTAGATTCTGAGGAAGAATACTATCAAAATCAACGAGTAGGTTATTTCCAAAATACTGGGGAAGTAGACTATGAATTTCTTTCTTCTGTTTTGCAGACGAAAGCATTTACTAACCAACTAAACGCTGTATTAGTAGCAGGTGCACAACCAAATATATCGTCCAAAGAAATTGATTCCTTTGGATTTTATCTTCCAGACTCAACAGAAGAACAATCCGCCATTGGTTCTCTTTTCCGCACCCTTGACGACCTTCTGTCTAACTATAAGGAAAATCTTGCCAACTACCAATCTCTCAAGGCGACCATGCTCTCCAAGATGTTTCCTAAAGCTGGACAGACAGTCCCTGAGATTCGTTTAGATGGATTTGAGGGTGAGTGGGAAAATAAACGTGCAGATGAAATTTTTAAGTCAGTGTCTGAGAAAAATAGAGCTTTGTTGCCTGTGTTATCAGCTTCTCAAATTGATGGTATGGTTTTGAGAGATGAAATAGGCATTGATATTAAGTATGATGAAGCCACTCTCAATAATTATAAGCTTGTCAAACCAGGTCAGTTTGTAATTCATTTACGTTCTTTTCAGGGAGGTTTTGCTTTATCTAAATTAGAAGGAATAACCTCGCCTGCATATACAATTATTGATTTTATTGATAAAGTAAATAACTTACCTGATTTTTGGAATTCAATTTTAACTTCAAGGGACTTTATAAAACGATTAGAGACAGTCACTTATGGAATTAGAGATGGGAAAAGCATTAGTTTTAAAGATTTTTCTAGCTTGAAATTTGTATTTCCAGAGTTTAAAGAACAACAAGCCATCGGCTCCTATTTCTCAAACCTAGATAACCTGATCAATTCTCATCAAGAAAAAATTTCTCAGCTTGAGACTTTGAAAAAGAAACTCTTGCAGGATATGTTTATTTAGGTAAATCAAAATGGAAAAGAATTATATTAAACTAGAGAAAATCGATACATCAACAGCAGCAAAAAATTTTGCTGATTTATTAAAAGAAAATAAAACGTATTTTCTTAATGGGAATTGGGGATCTGGTAAATCTACTTTTCTTAAAGATATCAATGATACGAAACAAGTTAAACTAGTTACTATTGATTTTTGGAGATTAAATGACAGTCGTTCAACTTTAGAGACAGTTTTTGCGAATTTACATCCATTTGTTTATTGGGGTTTAAGATTAATTGTAATTCTATGCATTGCATTATCAATCCTAATGACTAATGTAGTTGATTTGGGGCTAAGCGCTTATGTACCTAATTGGGTTGTTTTATTCGCAGGAGTGATTGCTTTAATAGTAGCAATTCATCAATTTTTGAAAATAAAATCAGATGGAATTTATAGCTGGTTATTGACTCGAAAATATTTTTCATTCAAAAGAAAAGTTCTAGTTGTTGATGACTTTGATAGAATGACTAATATTCAACAAGAAGCTAGTTACAAACTTTTTAGTTTGTTAAATGGGAAACTTCCAATTATATTTGTTGGAGATATAGAACTTCTACATAGAAATGATAATAATTATCTTTCAAAAATAATAGACAGAAGATTTGATATTCCTTATGTTTTACATCCTATGAAAATATGGGGAGATTATTTTGAACAATTAGAAGAGAGATTTAAAATAAAGCTTTCTGATGGATTCAAGAGAGTCTTCATAATGGACGATAAAAATTTAAGAGACAGAGAACGTTTCAATGATTATGTTAATTTGGAATTAATCGGTCGTGATAAAAAGGAATATGTCCAAATTGAGCAACAACTGGTTGTTCTTTATCTCTATCTTTACTATCAAGAAGCATATAAGTCTCTAAAGAATGGTAGGAAAGGTATTGAAATAGATTCAAATAAGTTGTGGCTAATCAAAGAATTGCAAAACATTTTATTTGAAAAAAATGATTTGTATCCTGTTTGTTATCGCTCTAACTGTGAAGCGTATTTCATTAATGAAATACCATCTAATAGAAAAATTGATGAATTAATTTTGATTATTAATAATAAGAAACAACTATCTCCGGAAATCTTAAATAATCAGCAAGATTTCTTTGATTATATAAAAAATTTTGAGAATTTAACTGAGAATGAGCAAGAATTATTATTCCAACAAACATTAGAATTATCTAAACTTGGAAAGAATAATATGCTGATGGATATCATTATTCAAAAGAAAGTAAAAAAAGAGGTTCCCGACTACAATCCGTCTTTAATTAGTACAAAAGTGATTGATGATGTGGCAGACTTTTTAAGATATAAATTAAGTGAAGAGGATTTATCTGAAATTTTTTATTTTATTATTAAGCATAAAATTTTTCAATATTTTCACTTTAGAGATTCACAGATAGGAGAAGAATTATATTCTAAAATTGAGTATTTTAATAGAAAAGCACAAATATTATTGATTTATATCTATAGTCATAATATAGAAGAGCGTTTTTCTGAATGGAGCAATGAACTATTGCAGAAAATAGAAAACCTTGACACGGAAAATTTTCTCGCTTTTTTGCTACAAATTGGATGCATTGTTAATAGTCAAGATTCTAGTAATGAATTTCATACAGCAAATAGAACGTACACTACAAATTTTAATAATTTAGTTGGTGACTTCGATAAAGCAAGATCAGTTGAGATTTTTAAAAGTTTTTATAATAGGTTGATGAAACTTAATAACGAGGGATATGTAATAAAAGACCCAGAGTAAAATCTTAAAAGGAAGCTACTATAGTATTTGTTAGTCAGAAGCTTCAAGATATTAAGAAGTTTTTGGTGATCATTTGTCTGGTCGACTTGACTCATTTTATGACTGGAACAGATTTTAGGAGCACTTTTAGAATTTCTTCCACAATCTAGAATTTAAGATTATTTAATCTGTGTAAAAGTATTGGTTATCAACTTACAGTATCTTCTATTCAGTTGATCTTGATTTGAACGATTGAAAATGAAGTGATTTGTTATAAATGATTGCTTGTTTAAAAAAATAATTGTAAAACTTTAGAAAGAAACATTATGGAAACAACACAAACTTCCCAGTCGCTCTACCAAGCCCTGTGGAACTCAGCGGATGTTCTCCGCTCTAAGATGGATGCCAACGACTATAAGTCCTATCTCTTGGGTATGGTCTTTTATAAGTACCTGTCAGATAAGATGCTCTTTTTCGTGGCGGAGACTATGGAGGAGGGGAGTGAGAGTCTAGAGGCTGCCCTTGAGATTTATCGTAACTACTATGAGGATGCAGACACCCACGAGGATCTTCTTGCAGTCATGAAGGACGAACTCAACTATAGTATCAAGCCTGAGTTGACCTTTACGGCTCTAGTAGCGCGTGTCAATGAGGGGACTTTCCAGCTGGAAGATTTGGCTCAGGGTTTTAGAGATATTGAGCAGAGTGATGAACTCTATGAAAACCTCTTTGAAGATATTGACCTCTATTCCAAAAAGTTAGGGGCGACTCCGCAAAAGCAAAACCAAACGGTGGCGGCAGTCATGAAGGAGTTGGCTGTGCTAGATGTGGCTGGTCATGCTGGTGATATGCTGGGGGATGCCTATGAGTATCTAATCGGTCAGTTTGCGACTGACTCGGGTAAGAAGGCTGGTGAGTTCTATACACCTCAACCTGTTGCCAAACTTATGACTCAGATTGCCTTTTTGGGTCGTGAGGACCAGCTAGGCTTTACTATCTATGATGCGACTATGGGGTCTGGCTCTCTCTTGCTCAATGCTAAGAAATACTCTCATAAACCGCAGACAGTGGTCTACTTTGGTCAGGAACTCAATACTTCGACCTATAACTTGGCTCGGATGAACATGATTCTACACGGTGTTCCTGTTGAGAATCAATTTCTCCACAATGCCGATACACTGGATGAAGACTGGCCGACTCAAGAACCGACTAACTTTGATGGTGTTCTCATGAACCCTCCTTACTCTGCTAAGTGGTCAGCAAGTTCTGGCTTTATGGCGGATCCTCGTTTCTCTCCTTTTGGGAAACTGGCGCCCCAGTCCAAGGCTGATTTTGCTTTTCTTCTGCATGGATATTACCACCTCAAGCAGGATCATGGAGTTATGGCTATCGTCCTTCCCCACGGTGTTCTTTTCCGTGGAAATGCGGAAGGGACCATTCGTAAGGCCTTGTTAGAAGAAGGTGCCATTGATACAGTTATCGGTCTTCCAGCCAATATCTTCTTTAACACCAGCATTCCGACCACAGTCATCATTCTCAAAAAGAACCGTACCAGCCGTGATGTTTACTTTATCGATGCCTCTAAGGAGTTTGATAAGGGGAAAAACCAGAATATCATGACAGATGCTCATATCGAGAAGATTTTAGAGGCCTACAAGTCTCGTGAGGAGATTGACAAGTTTGCCCATCTCGCAAGCTATGAAGAAATCGTCGAAAATGACTATAACCTCAATATCCCTCGCTATGTAGATACCTTTGAGGAAGAAGAAGTCGAACCACTGACAGATATCGTCAGCAAGATTAACATGACAAATGAAGCAATCCAAAACCAAACAGCTTCCCTACTCGAAATGCTCGGTCAACTCCACGGAACCACACCAGAAGCTGATGACGAGCTTAAAAAGTTTTTGAAAGAGTTTGAAGGGTGATGAGAGTAATTGATTCGCTCATATTCCGCTCATAATTCGCTCGTTTTTAAGATACAACTTTGTTTCCATATTTCCGGGGAACTAGTAGAAAGTAAGGAGAAATATGGAAAATAATAACCAACTTGCCCTTTGCCAGCAACTCTGGGCGAGAAACAAATACCTCGTTTTGAGTCATTCTAGCAATATTTACAATGAGATTCGTCAGTATCTCAAGAATGAAGAGGTGGAGGTGAGTCAGGTTCAGGAGAAGATTGATCGTGCCTGCCAGATTCCAGAACACAGGGGTCAGATTTGCAATGCCTTTCAGCATATTTGGGGCTATTTCAAAAAGAAAGCGACAGATGCTGAACGCAAGGATTATATGTTTTTACTGGAGCGTTATCACTCTGGCCATGCCACCAAAGAAGACTTAATTGCTAAGACGAGGGAGTTGCTAGATCGTTATCCAAATACCTACTTGCAACATTCAAAGTTACTGAAAGGAGATTCCCATGAGACTTTGGCATGAGGCTTTGATTTCACAACTTCCCCGTCCTCAACTCTTGGGACAGCATTGAGAGTGCTGTGCCCTCCGTGGCAATGGCTGGGGCAGAAAGCATGCGACGGTTGACTATGTCTTTACTCACTCGCCCTATCGTCTCTATGCCTATCATGACTTGATCATGGAGGAGATGGCTGACCGAGGCTATAAGGTCAGTCCAGAGTGGATGGACAAGAACTACCGTGGTAAGATTTGTCCTTCTTATCAAGACTTAGTAGAGGAAAAGCTGAAAAGTCCTATATATAGCGAGCATGATGCTTCCTACTATGAGGAGTGTCTGGCAAATCTTCGAGAGAAGGGGATTGAGCTGGAATAATAGTAAGGATTGCCTTCAATTTATAACTCTTCTCGTAATTTTTTCGAATAATAAAGATGAGACCTTTAGAGTTTTTCTAAGGTCTTCTTTTTATGAGTGTTCAGATTTACTTTTAATAACTTTTGAGTTATAATTTAATTAGAAAGAGGTTGCTTGGTGCATACGATTTACTTCTATAAGGACAAAAATGGAAACGAGCCAGTTTTGGATTATATGAGAGAATTGGCTAGTCAGAAAAGTAAGGATAGTCGCATCAAACTCAATAAACTAAATGACTATATCGAGTTGTTTAGTCAGCATGGGACGAGAGCTGGGGAACCCTATATGAAACACTTGGAAGATGAGATATGGGAACTAAGACCTTTGAGAAATCGAATTTTATTTATAGCGTGGCTTGATGGTAGTTTTGTTCTTTTACATCATTTTGTCAAAAAGACTCAGAAAACTCCTAGAAGAGAAATTGAAAAAGCCAAGCGTGAACTGAAGGACTTAAAAGAAAGAGGGTTAAGTGATGAAGAATAGTGCTATTGGAAGTAACTGGAAGGATGTCCGGTCAGAACTCTTTACCAAGGAGGAAATACTTGAAAGTGATATGCGAGTGGCTATCATGAGTGAGTTGATTGAAGCCAGACATGAGCAAGGAGTCAGCCAGAAAAAGCTAGAAGAACTCAGTGGAGTGAGTCAACCTGTCATAGCTAGGATGGAAACAGGAAAGACTAGCCCCCAGTTGGATACAGTCTTGAAAGTTTTAGCCAGTTTAGGAAAGACACTAGCAGTCGTCCCACTTGAACAGGGGAAAAGTTGATAGGGATGAAATTACTTGGTTGGCTAAAATCATCCACTGGATAATTTTACCTCCCGTCCGCACTTTTTAAGGGAAATATCAGAATTACAAAAGAAAAATCAACCTATAGTCTTTTCTAATAACAAGCCATAGTCACTTATAAGAATTACTAATAACGTGTTTGATCAGTCTAACTGAAATATAGTAAAAAAACAAGTTACACAAAGGATTTGAGGCATTTGTCTCAGGTCTTTTTCTTTTGTTTAAAATAGATATATAGTTTTAAACTATATCAAAGCCTAATTTTTTACAATTATACAGACGCTTTCTTTTCTGTTAAGATAGTTTCAACAACAAATTTTGGAGGACACATCATGTCAACTACAATCATCGGTTTCCCTCGTTTGGGCGAATTCCGCGAATTAAAATTTACAACTGAAAAATACTTTAGAAAAGAAATCTCAGAAGAAGAACTCTTGGCAGCCGCAAAAGACTTGCGTGCTAAACACTGGAACATTGTCAAAGAAAAAGGCATCACTGAAATCCCATCAAATGACTTTTCTCACTATGACAACTTCCTAGATGCAGCTTTCCTTTTCAACGTGGTACCTGCTTCAGTTCAAAACTTGGACTTGTCTGATCTTGAGCGCTACTTCGCTTTGGGTCGTGGTTATCAAGGAGAAAAAGGGGACGTTCGCGCCCTTCCAATGAAAAAATGGTTCAATACCAACTACCACTACATCGTTCCTAAGTTTGAAAAAGACACTCAAGTCAAACTCGCAGGTCACAAAATCTTTGATGAGTTCCAAGAAGCAAAAGAACTTGGATTGAACACTCGTCCAGTTCTTGTAGGTCCATTCACTTTCCTTCAATTGTCAGACTTTGAAGAAGGCGTGAAAGCAGAAGACTTCGTAGACAGCTTAGTTGCTGCTTATCAAGAAGTTTTTGCAAAATTGGCAGAACTTGGTGCGACTCGCATCCAACTCGACGAAGCGGCTCTTGTAAAAGACTTGACAGCTGAAGAAAAAGCTCTCTTCTTGAACATCTACAACAAACTCTTGTCTGACAAAAAAGGTCTTGAAGTCTTGCTTCAAACTTACTTCGGAGACGTTCGTGACGTTTACGCTGACCTTGTAAACTTGCCAGTAGATGCTATCGGTCTTGACTTCGTTGAAGGTAAGAAAACTCTTGAATTGGTTAAAGGTGGTTTCCCAGCTGATAAGACTCTTTATGCAGGTATTGTCAATGGTAAAAACATCTGGCGTAATAACTACGAAAAGAGCTTGGCTGTTCTTGAACAAATCCCAGCTGAAAACATTGTCTTGACAAGCTCATGCTCACTTCTTCATGTGCCATTTACAACAGCTAATGAAGAATTTGAACCAGCTATCTTGAACCACTTTGCCTTTGCAGTTGAAAAATTAGATGAGATCCGTGATTTGGATGCTATCCGCAATGGTCAAGGTGAAGAAGCACTTGCAGCCAACAAAGAACTCTTTGCGACTGAGCGTGTTGGTGAAAATGCGGAACTTCGTGCGCGTATCGCTGGCTTGACAGACGCAGACTACACTCGTTTGCCAGCCTTTGCAGAACGTGAAGCTATCCAAGAAGAAGCTTTCAAACTTCCAGCTCTTCCAACAACAACTATCGGTTCATTCCCTCAAACAAAAGAAGTTCGTGCGAAACGTTTGGCTTACCGTAAAGGTGAATTGTCTCAAGAAGAGTATGACGCTTTCCTTGCTGAAACAATTGACGAATGGATCAAATGGCAAGAAGATATCGACTTTGATGTCCTTGTTCACGGTGAATTTGAGCGTAATGACATGGTTGAGTACTTCGGTCAAAACTTGTCAGGTTACCTCTTCTCTAAAAATGGTTGGGTACAATCATACGGTATGCGCGGGGTGAAACCACCAATCATCTGGGGTGATGTAACTCGTCTTAACCCTATCACTGTTAAATGGTCTAGCTATGCACAAAGCCGTACAAACAAACCTGTTAAAGGTATGTTGACTGGACCAGTAACTATTCTCAACTGGTCATTCCCACGTGAAGACATCTCTATCAAGGATTCTACTCTTCAAATCGCTCTTGCTATCAAGGATGAAGTGCTTGACCTTGAAGCTGCTGGTGTGAAAATCATCCAAATCGATGAGGCTGCTCTTCGTGAGAAATTGCCGCTCCGTCGTAGCGACTGGTACGAAGACTACCTTGACTGGGCAATTCCTGCCTTCCGCTTGGTACACTCAACAGTAGCGCCAGACACACAAATCCACACTCACATGTGTTACTCAGAATTTACAGATATCATCCCAGCTATCGACAACATGGATGCAGATGTTATTTCCTTTGAAGCTAGCCGTTCAAACCTTGAAATCTTGGACGAACTCAAAGCGAAAAACTTCCAAACAGAAGTGGGACCTGGGGTTTACGATATCCACTCACCTCGTGTGCCAAATGAAGGCGAAATCGACAATACAATCGAAGCCATCCTTGCTAAAGTGCCGAGCAAGAAAGTTTGGATCAACCCTGACTGTGGTTTGAAAACACGTGGTATTCCAGAAACAAAAGAAAGCTTGATTCGCCTTGTTGAAGCAGCTAAAGCTGCGCGTGAGAAATTGTAAGATAAGGATTTCTCTAGAAGCGCTGTTTGGTCAATCTGCCTGTTTCACTTGGATTCTAGGAATCCAGCTAACGAAAAAAATCAACTAGAAAAGGATAATGACTATGTCACGCCAAACACCGTCACTCTCATTTGAAGTGTTCCCTCCAAACCCAGCCGTGGGTAATGATAAAATTATTTCTGCTCTTCAAGATATGCAGGAGTTGGCTCCCCACTTTATCAGTGTGACTGCCAGCAATAATAAATTTAATATCAAGGAAACGACGGTCCGTTTGGCTGACTTTATCCAAAATGACTTGGCGATTCCGACTATTGCTCACTTGCCAGCCATCTATTTGACCAAGGACAAGGTTGCTGAAACCATTGCTGATTTGGACAAGGTTGGAGTGCAGAAAATTTTGGCTCTTCGTGGGGATATTATTCCAGATGTGGAACCACAAAAGGATTTCCGCTACGCAACTGACTTGATCGAGTTCATCAAGGAACAAGCCCCTCACTTTGATATTGTTGGTGCTTGTTATCCAGAAGGTCATCCAGATTCACCAAATCAGATTTCAGATATTCAAAATCTTAAGAAGAAAGTGGATGCAGGCTGTTCGAGCCTTGTAACTCAGCTTTTCTTTGATAATGAGCGCTTCTATGATTTCCAAGACAAGTGCATCTTGGCTGGGATTGATGTTCCCATTCATGCAGGGATTATGCCAATTCTGAATCGAAATCAGGCTCTCCGCCTCTTGAAGACTTGTGAGAATATCCATCTTCCACGCAAATTTAAAGCCATCTTAGACAAGTATGAGCATGACCCTGAGTCGCTCAGAGCAGCAGGACTTGCCTATGCAGTGGACCAAATCGTGGACTTGGTAACTCAGGATGTTGCCGGTGTGCATCTCTACACTATGAACAATGCTGAAACAGCAAAATATATCCACCAAGCAACCCATGCCTTGTTTAATCACCAGTCTCTAGGATAATAAAAAGCAAACCATTCTTCTCAGGTGAGGGGAATGGTTCCTTTTTAATGGTAAAGGCCGCACTTTTTAAGAAAAATATGATAAAATAGACTCTGTACGTACTTGATACAAAGATGAGGGTATTAAATAATAGAATGCATTTAAACTGCAAGGTTTAGCGATATGAGCGAGTCAAATCGATATCATTTGACGAGAGAGTTAGTAAAGCATTTAGCTAATTGCCTGATAGCGATTAGCGTGAAAGGTTTAGATGCTTTAGTCTCAAACCTTTCTGATGATTTGTATCTTGAGTAATTGAACCCGGGCTAAATCCCTAGTGAAAAAGATAGATTTCCTGGTGTACATGGTACACTGCGTCAATCGAATGCTATCTTGTGTAATTGAACCCGGCCGAAAAGCTGTGTAAAAAAGATAAACTGTCTTGTCTTCATCGAAGACTTCGTCAGTTTCCTATTTTTACTTTGCTTTTGACGTCCTTGGTATCTTGATCTTTGTAGGCAAGGCGTATAATTTCATCAATCCAAAGGGGATTAAAATGACAAAACAAGTGTTTCAAACGACTTTTGCGGGTCGTGAGTTAATTGTAGAGACTGGTCAGGTTGCTAAGCAAGCAAATGGCTCTGTTGTTGTACGTTATGGTGAGTCAACTGTCTTGACTGCTGCCGTTATGTCTAAGAAGATGGCAACTGGGGATTTCTTCCCACTTCAAGTCAACTATGAAGAAAAAATGTATGCGGCTGGGAAGTTTCCTGGTGGCTTTATGAAACGTGAAGGGCGTCCTTCAACGGATGCGACATTGACAGCGCGTTTGATTGACCGTCCAATCCGTCCTATGTTTGCGGAAGGTTTCCGTAATGAAGTACAAGTCATCAACACAGTTCTTTCTTATGATGAAAATGCCTCAGCACCAATGGCAGCTATGTTTGGTTCATCCTTGGCGCTTTCTATTTCAGATATTCCATTTGACGGACCAATTGCTGGGGTACAAGTGGGATATGTAGATGGCCAAATCATCATCAACCCTACGCAAGAACAAGCAGAGCAATCGCTCCTTGAATTGACAGTAGCTGGTACCAAACACGCCATCAACATGGTAGAGTCTGGTGCTAAAGAATTGTCAGAAGAAATCATGTTGGAAGCTCTCCTTAAAGGGCACGAAGCAGTCAAAGAATTGATTGCCTTCCAAGAAGAAATCGTTGCAGCAGTTGGTAAGGAAAAAGCAGAAGTAGAATTGCTTCATGTGGACGCTGAATTGCAAGCTGAAATCATCGCAGCCTACAACAGCGACCTCCAAAAAGCGGTTCAAGTTGAAGAAAAATTGGCTCGTGAAGCTGCAACTCAAGCAGTTAAGGACCAAGTTACTGTTGTGTATGAAGAAAAATATGCAGACCACGAAGAATTTGATCGTATCATGCGTGATGTGGCTGAAATCTTGGAACAAATGGAACACGCAGAAGTGCGTCGTTTGATCACAGAAGACAAGGTACGTCCTGACGGTCGTAAGGTTGATGAAATCCGTCCTTTGGATGCGGTTGTTGACTTCCTTCCTCGTGTGCACGGTTCAGGTCTCTTCACTCGTGGACAAACTCAGGCTCTTTCAGTCTTGACCTTGGCTCCGATGGGTGAAACTCAAATCATTGATGGTTTGGATCCAGAGTACAAGAAACGCTTTATGCACCACTATAACTTCCCACAATACTCTGTTGGGGAAACTGGTCGTTACGGTGCGCCAGGTCGTCGTGAAATCGGTCACGGTGCTCTTGGTGAGCGTGCACTTGCTCAAGTCTTGCCAAGTTTGGAAGAATTCCCATATGCTATCCGCTTGGTAGCTGAGGTCTTGGAATCAAATGGTTCTTCATCTCAAGCTTCTATCTGTGCGGGAACTCTTGCCCTTATGGCTGGTGGTGTGCCAATCAAGGCGCCAGTAGCAGGGATTGCCATGGGTCTCATCTCAGATGGAAACAACTATACAGTCTTGACAGATATCCAAGGTTTGGAAGACCACTTTGGAGATATGGACTTTAAGGTTGCAGGTACTCGTGACGGGATTACAGCCCTTCAAATGGATATCAAGATTCAAGGAATCACTGCAGAAATCTTGACTGAAGCACTTGCTCAAGCCAAGAAAGCGCGTTTTGAAATCCTTGATGTGATTGAAGCAACCATTCCAGAAGTTCGTCCAGAATTGGCTCCAACTGCTCCGAAAATTGATACCATCAAGATTGATGTGGACAAGATTAAGATTGTCATCGGTAAGGGTGGAGAAACCATCGACAAGATTATCGCCGAAACAGGCGTTAAGATTGATATCGACGAAGAAGGAAATGTGTCTATTTACTCTAGCGACCAAGATGCTATTAACCGTGCCAAAGAAATCATTGCTGGTTTAGTTCGTGAAGCCAAAGTGGACGAAGTTTACCGTGCTAAAGTCGTTCGTATCGAGAAATTTGGTGCCTTTGTTAACCTCTTTGATAAGACAGATGCCCTTGTTCATATCTCGGAGATGGCTTGGACGCGTACCAATAATGTCGAAGACTTAGTAGCAATCGGTGATGAAGTTGATGTTAAGATTATCAAAATTGATGAAAAAGGACGTGTGGATGCTTCTATGAAAGCCCTTCTTCCTCGTCCTCCAAAACCTGAACGTGATGAAAAAGGCGAAAAGTCTGAGAAACCTCACCGCCCACGTCATCACAAGGACCACAAACCTAAGAAAGAATTTACAGAAACACCAAAAGATTCAGAATAAGAAAAGGAGAAATGTATGGGATGGTGGCGCGAAACCATTGATATCGTAAAAGAAAATGATCCAGCGGCCCGCACCACTTTGGAGGTTTTGCTGACTTATCCAGGTGTCAAGGCCTTGGCGGCCCACCGTCTTTCACATTTTCTCTGGAAGCATGGCTTCAAACTCTTGGCTCGTATGCACAGTCAGTTCTGGCGCTTTTGGACTCAGATTGAGATTCATCCAGGTGCTCAGATCGATTCAGGTGTCTTTATCGACCATGGTTCTGGCTTGGTGATTGGAGAGACAGCTATCGTTGAGACGGGAGTTCTCCTCTATCATGGGGTGACTCTTGGGGGAACAGGGAAAGACTGTGGCAAACGCCATCCAACCGTGCGAAAAGGAGCTTTAATATCTGCTCATGCCCAAGTCATTGGACCCGTTGAAATCGGTGAAAATGCCAAGGTCGGTGCAGCAGCAGTTGTCGTGGCAGACGTGCCTAGTGATGTGACGGTTGTCGGTATTCCGGCCAAGATTGTCCGTGTACATGGTAAAAAGGATGAGCCGGTCATTCACGAAGTCGAAGAAAAACGAGAGTACTACGTCAATAAACTCGAGCAGGCTAAAGAAGCCAGTCACAGATCGTCTGGTTTGTAGAGGATAGCTATATGATTAAAGCAAGAAACAAGTTAAG
Source organism: Streptococcus sp. CL5.50 (assembly GCF_049738015.1). NCBI lineage: Bacteria > Bacillati > Bacillota > Bacilli > Lactobacillales > Streptococcaceae > Streptococcus > Streptococcus sp. CL5.50. The sequence continues at coordinate 91,446 of NZ_JBKOTR010000002.1, read as the reverse complement.
CCAAGAGGAGCTATCTGAGGCGAAAAAACTAATTAACTGTTGCCAAAATTATGACGGTACCTATCGTGATCCCTATCTCTCTAACATGCTTAATTTTGACCCAAACATGCCCGCCTTTTTCCTTTATTATGAAAAAGGCGAACTTGTTGGTTTATTAACTGTCTATGCAGATGATCAAGATGTGGAAGTGACGATACTGGTTCATCCCAATCATCGCCGTCAGGGAATTGCGCGGGCTTTGTATAGAAGTTTTGAGAAAGAAACGGCATCTTATCCAATTGAGTCTGTGACTTTTCAGACAGAACGTATTTTTCTAGAACGTCATCCTGATTTTGCCAGCAACTGGGGATTGGTCGAGGACGAGGATACAGAAACTTGGTTAGGTAAGGATAGAAAACCTTATCCGTTAGCAAATGTTTCCAATCTTGAAGTTTTGTTAGCAGATAGTTCGTATCAGGAGCAAATTAGTCAGTTAAAATTTCAGGCATTCTCAGAGGAACATGAGTCTAGAGAGATTGTGGATAGATATGTCGCTGAAGCTCTGAAGGATCCAGAAAGTCGCTTATATATTTTGTTAAAAGACGGTCAGGTTATTGGGACTTGCACGGTAGATTTATCGACTAATACGAATTACTTCTACGGTTTAGCAATATCAGAACTTGAACGTGGGAAAGGCTATGGAAGCTATTTAGCAAAATCCCTTGTCAACCAACTAATTGAGCAAAATGACAAGGAATTTCAGATTGCAGTAGAGGACAGCAATGTAGGTGCCAAGCGCTTGTATGAAAAAATTGGCTTTGTCAAACAGACCCAGGTGGTTTATCTGAATGAGAAAGGAGCAAGGGATTCCGAAGTGTAGGGACATTCGGACTGAAATTCAATTGAACTCTTAGTGATGAAACTAACTGTTCTTGGATTTCAGCTTTCCTGACTATGATTTATGATTAAAATCTATGACACCATGTCTCGTGATTTGCGAGAATTTGTCCCGATTGAGGACGGTAAGGTCAAGATGTATGTTTGTGGGCCAACCGTGTATAACTATATCCACGTGGGGAATGCCCGCTCAACAGTAGCTTTTGATACGGTTCGTCGCTATTTTGAGTACCGTGGGTATGAGGTTGCCTATATTTCCAATTTTACAGATGTAGATGATAAGATTATCAACCGTGCCAAGGAGGAGGGCATCACGCCTCAGGAGGTTGCGGACAAGTACATCGCTGCCTTTCGTGAGGATGTGACGGCCTTGGGCGTGAAACCTGCGACTCGCCACCCTCGTGTGGTGGAGTTTATGGCTGACATCATCCGCTTTGTGGAAGACTTGATTGAAAAAGGCTTTGCCTACGAGAGTCAAGGAGATGTCTATTTCCGTGTGGAAAAATCTCACAACTATGCCAAGTTGGCCAATAAAACCTTGGAAGACTTGGAGCTGGGTGCTTCAGGTCGTACCGATGAAGAAACAGCTCGTAAGGAAAATCCTGTAGACTTTGCCCTCTGGAAATCTGCCAAATCAGGCGAGATTTCTTGGGACAGTCCTTGGGGACCTGGTCGTCCGGGCTGGCATATTGAGTGTTCGGTCATGTCGACAGAAATTTTGGGCGATACTATTGATATCCACGGTGGTGGAGCGGACCTTGAGTTTCCTCACCACACCAATGAAATTGCTCAGTCTGAAGCTAAAACAGGCAAGACTTTTGCCAACTACTGGATGCACAATGGCTTTGTCAATATCGACAATGTCAAGATGTCCAAATCTTTGGGGAACTTTATCACTGTCCATGATGCCCTCAAAACCCTCGATGGGCAAGTGCTTCGTTTCTTCTTTGCGACTCAACACTACCGCAAGCCCATCAACTTTACGGAAAAGGCAGTGCGGGATGCAGAGACTAATCTCAAGTATCTAAAGAACACTTACGAACAACCATTTACAGGAAACGTGGATACCCAAGAGTTACAAGCTTTTAAAGACAAGTTTGTAGCAGCTATGGATGAGGATTTCAACTCGGCAAATGGAATCACAGTAGTCTTTGAAATGGCCAAATGGATCAATTCCGGCAACTATGACGCAAGTGTCAAGCAAGCTCTTGCGGATATGTTAGAAGTCTTTGGAATTGTCTTTGTTGAGGAAGTTTTGGATGCAGAGATTGAAGACTTGATTCAAAAACGCCAAGAAGCGCGTGCAAATCGTGACTTTGCGACAGCGGACCAGATCCGTGACCAATTGGCTGCTCAAGGGATTAAGCTCCTTGACACCAAAGATGGAGTGAGGTGGACACGTGATTGATGTCAATCTCATTAACGGGATTGCGTTAGCTTTTGAGGGGGACGCGGTGTATTCTATGTATATTCGTCGTCACCTCATCCTCAAAGGCATGACCAAACCCAATAAACTCCATCAAGAAGCGACCAAGTATGTCTCAGCCAAAGCTCAGGCTCGCCTGATTTCCCTTATGTTAGAGGAGCAAGTCCTGACGGAAAAAGAAGAAGAAATCTACAAACGTGGTCGCAATACCAATAGTCACACAAAGGCTAAAAATGCCGATGTGGTGACCTACCGTATGTCCACAGGTTTTGAAGCAGTCATGGGTTATCTCCATATGACTGAAAATCTGGAACGTCTTGAGAGCTTGATTTCGTGGTGCATCCAAAAAGTGGAGGGCTAGGACATGATGGCAAAAGAAATACAAGAATGGTTTCCTGAAGCTCAGATTTCAGACCAACCAGTAGAGAAAGAGGGTTATCTCACTCTTCCTTTAGCTTCTCAACAGTGGATTTTGCTGGAGGAAGCTGGGCTCAGCGAGCGTGAAAAGCAGTTGATTTCACTTTTGACCCAGCAGGAGCAGGCTCGTTCGCTCAATCCTTGGTATTCTTTTTTGATTGAGGGGAAGGGACAGACACCACAAACTTTTAAAAAGATTCAGTTGGCCTATTGTCATCTTTCCTATTTTCATCAGGAAAATCTAGCTTCTTGGCTGGATATGATGCGGACTCTATTTCCTAACTGTCAGACAGTGCTTCAGGTCGGAGCTCAGGATTATGTTTTCGTGCTTCAGCAAGATAAATACACCTCTGTACGAGCTATTTTAAGTGATACGATTGAAGCGGTAGAGTATGACTTTGGACTTCGTCTGTCTATCATGTTGGGCCAGGTTTGGTCTCAGACGAGAAATCAAGCCCTATCAGACTTAATCAAAGCTGAGCGCGAGTTGTTCAAGACTTGGTGGCGTCAGGGTCACCAAGGTGTTCATACTTTTTCTCAGCTCTATCTTTGGAGTATGGGAGAAAGACTTGTGGACTTGAAGGCAATCAAGGAATGCTTGCACCAGATGATCTTGGATCAAGACCAGATTCAGGAAATCATTCTCTCCCTTTGGGAAAATAGTGCTGTCCTAACAAAAACAGCCCAGCAACTCTATCTGCACCGCAATTCTCTCCAATACAAGATTGATAAGTGGGAAGAATTGACAGGGCTTCAATTGAAGGAATTGACTGATCTGACCCTGTGTTATCAGTTGATTTTACCAGATATTCTCTAAAGTTTTGTGCAAGTTGCACAGAACTTTTTTGTTTTTTTTGGTCATCTTGCCATAGAAATGTAAAGCGTTTTCATCTATAATAAAACTATCAAAAGACAAAAGGAGTTCACCTCATGGTAGAATTGAATCTTAAAAATATTTACAAAAAATATCCAAACAGCGAACACTATTCAGTTGAAGACTTCAACTTGGACATCAAAGACAAAGAATTTATCGTTTTCGTAGGTCCTTCAGGATGTGGTAAATCAACAACTCTTCGTATGATCGCAGGTCTTGAAGACATCACAGAAGGTACTGCATCTATCGATGGCGTGGTTGTCAACGACGTAGCTCCAAAAGACCGTGATATCGCCATGGTATTCCAAAACTACGCTCTTTACCCACACATGACTGTTTATGACAACATGGCTTTCGGTTTGAAATTGCGTAAATACAGCAAGGAAGACATAGACAAACGTGTACAAGAAGCAGCAGCAATCCTTGGCTTGAAAGAATTCTTGGATCGTAAACCAGCTGACCTTTCAGGTGGTCAACGTCAACGTGTTGCCATGGGTCGTGCGATCGTACGTGATGCAAAAGTATTCTTGATGGACGAACCTTTGTCAAACTTGGATGCCAAACTTCGTGTATCGATGCGTGCTGAAATCGCTAAAATCCACCGTCGTATCGGAGCTACAACTATCTACGTAACTCACGACCAAACAGAAGCGATGACACTTGCAGACCGTATCGTTATCATGTCAGCAACTAAGAACCCTGCTGGTACAGGTACTATCGGACGTGTAGAACAAATCGGTACTCCTCAAGAAGTTTACAAAAACCCAGTTAACAAATTCGTAGCAGGATTCATCGGAAGCCCAGCTATGAACTTCATCAACGTGAAATTGGTTGGTAGCGAAATTGTTTCTGACGGTTTCCGTTTGAAAGTTCCAGAAGGAGCATTGAAAGTTCTTCGTGAAAAAGGCTACGAAGGTAAAGAATTGATCTTCGGTATCCGTCCAGAAGACGTGAATGCAGAACCTGCTTTCCTTGAAACATTCCCAGAATCAGTTGTCAAAGCAACTATCTCTGTATCAGAATTGCTTGGTTCAGAATCTCACCTTTACTGCCAAGTTGGTAAAGATGAATTTGTTGCTAAAGTTGATGCTCGTGACTACTTGCAAACAGGTGCAACAGTTGAACTTGGATTTGACTTGAACAAAGCACACTTCTTCGATGTAGAAACTGAAAAAACAGTTTACTAAGATGAATAAAACTCAAAACACTGCTAGAAATCTGGCAGTGTTTTTTGAGATTGCGTAGAAAAAACTCTCCAATGTCCTTGGAGAGCTAATTTGTTATTCTGCTGCTTGTTGCCAACGTTTTGCTAGCATATGGGACAGGCTAGAGATTGCTAGGTTAAAGCTGAAGTAGATGAGGGCAATCAGGATATAAAGACTGAAGACTTGCTCTGGTTCGAAATAACGGCCCATGAGAATTTGGCTGGCTCCAAAGAGCTCTTGTAGGGCGATAACAGAGTAGAGCAGGCTGGTATCCTTAATCACGGTTACAAACTGAGAAATGATGGCTGGAAGCATTTTACGGATAGCTTGTGGAAGAATGATGTGGTAGAGGATTTGCGCAGAGGTAAATCCTTGTGACATTCCTGCTTCGTATTGTCCCTTGTCTACAGCATTGAGGCCACCACGGATAATCTCAGCTAGGGCTGCTGAGGTAAAGAGGGTAAAGGCAGTGATTCCGGCTGGTGTGGATTTCATCTTGAACACCAAAAAGATGGTGAAAATCCAGAGGAGGTTGGGAACGTTACGTACAAATTCAATGTAAATGCTGGAAATAATACGCAAGACAGGATTTTTCCCATTTCTCATGACGGCTAGCACCGTTCCGATAAGGGTAGAGAGGACGATGGCAATCAGAGAAATATAGAGGGTCAAGCCAAATCCTTTAAAGATAAAGACTAGGTTATCTGGGGTCAAAACTTCTAAAATGGATTCCATAGTAACCTCCTAAAGTGAATAGGCTTTTTTGTTGGCTTGCTCCATCTTGCGACCAAACTGGGCAACAGGGAAGCAGAGAGAAAAGTAGAGAAGGGCAGCGCCTAAAAAGGCTGGAATGTAGTTTCCATTGAGAGCTGACCAAGACTTGGTCACAAACATCAAGTCCACTCCAGAGATGATAGCGACGGTGGAGGTGTTTTTGATGAGGTTGACGATTTGGTTGGTCAAAGGAGGGAGAATGATACGAAAGGCCTGAGGCAAGATAATCAAACGCATAGCACTGATATAGGTAAAACCTTGCGACAAGGCGGCCTCCATCTGACCGCTAGGAATAGACTGAATTCCTGAGCGAATCACCTCAGCGATATAGGCGCCGTGATAGAGTCCCACGCAGAGAACAGCTGTCCAATAAATCGGAATCATGATGATATGGTCACTGATAAGAGGTAGGCCATAAAAAACGATAACAAACTGCACCAAGAGGGGAGTATTTTGGTAAAATTCGACAAAGATGCGAGCCAAAATTCTCAATATCGGACGTTTACTGGTTGACATGGCTCCGAAGAAGATGCCCAAAACCATGGCTAGGATAAAGGATCCAATCGCTAGGGCAAGGGTGAAGAGGAAACCATTGAAAAATTGTCCAAAATCCTGAAAATAGGCTGTCCAAGATGATAAATCTGTCATGGGGTGTCCTCCTTAATCTGCGGTATGACTAGATGGTTTGAGCTTGTAACGGTCATAGAGTTTCTGCAAACTGCCATCCTTGCTCCATTTAGTAACCAAGTTATCGAGATAGTCGTTGAGTTCGGTATTTGATTTCTTGGTAACGATACCGTAGTTAGATGGCTTGAAACTATCATCTAGTAGTACTGTGCGTTTGCTGATGTAGCCAGACAGAATCGAGCGGTCAACGGAAAAGGCATCAATACGGTGAGCGTGTAAGGAAGTAATCAATTCTGGGTAGGAACCAAGTTCGACGAATTTAAAGGTCAGGCCTTTCTTTTTACCCAGTTCGGTAATCAGGCGTTGGGTAATGGAACCTTGGGCAACTCCGATGGTTTTTCCGTTTAAGTCCTCAATGCTTTTGATTTTGGCAGACTTATTGACCAAAAAGCCAGAGGCATCTGTGTAGTAAGGGCTGGTGAAGTTGTAGAGTTTTTTGCGTTCATCCGTGATAGTAAAGGTTGCGATATCCATATCGACCTGTTCATTGTCTAGAAGGGGGCCACGAGTTTGTGCGGTAACAGGTACATAGCGAACCTTGACCTTGAGCTCATCAGCTACCATTTTGGCCAAGTCGGTTTCGATACCGGAATAGGTCCCAGTCTTAGGATTCTTATAACCGAAATTGGGAACATCTTGTTTCACACCGACAACCAGCTCGCCTCTCTTTTGAATGTCTGCGATACTGGTATCAGCCTGAACTGGTTTTGCAGCAGCAAGGCCGAAAAGGCTAATCAATAATGCGGATAAAAAGAATTTCTTTTTCATAGGCGCCTCCTTATTTGACTTTGTCACTTTCGTGGTTGATGATTTTGCTGAGGAATTGTTGGGCACGAGGTTCGCTTGGATTGTCGAAAAAGTCATCAACATCTGTCGTATCTACCAAAACTTCTCCGTCAGCCATAAAGATGATGCGGTCCGCAACTTCACGGGCAAAGCCCATTTCATGGGTAACGACAATCATATTCATACCATCGTGGGCCAATTTTTGCATAACTGCCAGAACATCGCCGATGGTTTCAGGGTCTAGGGCAGATGTTGGCTCATCAAAGAGGAGGAGTTCCGGATGCATGGCAAGACCACGAGCGATGGCAATCCGTTGTTTTTGGCCACCAGATAGCATGGCTGGATAAGAATCTTTCTTGTCCCACATATTTACAAATTCCAGATATTTTTGGGCTGTCTTTTCAGCTTCTTTTTTATCAATTCCTAAAACTTTTATGGGTGCTAGTGTTACGTTTTCTAACACTGTTTTATGCGGATAGAGGTTAAAATGCTGGAAAACCATACCGACTTCCTTACGAAGAGGCACCAAATCTTTCTGGCTGGCACCAGCAACTTGGTGGCCATTTACTAGAAGACTTCCTTTGTCAACAGCCTCCAAACCATTGATGGTGCGAATCAGAGTGGATTTCCCAGAACCAGATGGTCCGAGTAGGACAACGACTTGTCCTTTTTCAAAACGGAGATTGATGTCGCGGAGTGCGTGGTAGTCTCCGTAATATTTTTCGACGTGTTCAAATTCTACTAAAGCCATAAGGAATCTCCTTTGTGTTAGATTTTATAACATGATTCTACACCAAAAAATTTGTCTTGTCAAATCATATCTGAAAAAATTCACTAAAATTTTATAAAAAAGCAATCTGGATAGAGAAAAAGCCTAAATCATGTTATAATGAAACGATAGAATTCTTAGAAAGAGTGGATGTCTTTTTGATAACACCTACTTATGAATGGCAGTTTGCCCCGCAAGTAGAAGATGCGGATTTTACAAAGATAGCCAAGAAGGCTGGATTGGGTCCTGAGGTGGCTCGGTTACTATTTGAGAGAGGGATTCAGGACCAAGAGAGTCTGAAGAAGTTTTTAGAACCTTCCTTGGAGGACTTGCATGACCCTTATCTACTCCATGATATGGATAAGGCAGTGGGACGGATTCGTCAGGCTATTGAAGAAGGGGAAAATATCCTCATTTATGGAGATTACGATGCGGATGGCATGACTTCAGCTTCGATTGTGAAGGAAAGTTTGGAACAGCTTGGCGCTGAGTGCCGGGTTTATCTGCCCAATCGTTTTACTGATGGCTATGGTCCAAATGCTAGTGTTTATAAATACTTTATCGAGCAAGAAGGGATTTCCTTGATTGTGACGGTGGACAATGGAGTTGCGGGTCACGAGGCTATTGAATTGGCCCAGTCTATGGGAGTAGATGTCATTGTGACCGACCATCATTCTATGCCTGAAACCTTACCAGATGCCTATGCTATTGTCCATCCTGAACATCCGGATGCGGACTATCCTTTCAAATATTTGGCTGGTTGTGGAGTAGCTTTTAAGCTGGCTTGTGCCCTTTTAGAGGAAGTACAAGTGGAATTGCTTGATTTGGTTGCTATTGGTACCATTGCGGATATGGTGAGTTTGACAGATGAGAATCGTATCTTGGTTCAGTATGGTCTGGAAATGTCGGGACACACTCAGCGTATTGGTCTACAAGAAATGCTAGACATGGCTGGGATTGCTGCCAATGAAGTGACAGAAGAAACGATTGGTTTCCAGATTGCCCCTCGTTTGAATGCCTTGGGTCGCTTGGACGATCCTAATCCTGCCATTGATTTGCTGACTGGGTTTGACGACGAGGAAGCTCACGAGATTTCCCTTATGATTCACCAGAAAAACGAAGAGCGCAAGGAAATCGTCCAGTCTATCTATGAAGAAGCTAAGACCATGGTGGACCCTGAGAAGAAGGTCCAAGTCTTGGCTAAGGAAGGCTGGAATCCTGGGGTTTTAGGAATCGTAGCTGGTCGTTTGTTGGAAGAATTGGGACAGACAGTCATTGTTCTCAATATAGAAGACGGTCGTGCTAAGGGCAGTGCTCGTAGTGTGGAAGCGGTCGATATTTTTGAGGCTCTGGATCCTCATCGAGACCTCTTCATCGCATTTGGCGGCCATGCTGGTGCGGCTGGAATGACGCTGGAAGTGGAGAAACTCTCAGATTTATCTCAGGTTTTGGAAGATTATGTCCGTGAAAAAGGCGCGGATGCTGGTGGCAAGAACAAGTTAAATCTAGATGAAGAACTGGATTTGGAGACACTTAGCTTGGAAACGGTCAAAAGTTTTGAACGTTTGGCACCTTTTGGCATGGACAATCAGAAACCTATCTTTTATATCAAGGATTTTCAGGTCGAAAGTGCCCGTACTATGGGGGCAGGTAATGCCCATCTCAAGCTGAAAATTTCCAAAGGTGAGGCGAGTTTTGAAGTGGTAGCCTTTGGCCAAGGCAGATGGGCGACAGAGTTTTCTCAAACCAAGAATCTAGAGCTGGCAGTCAAATTGTCTGTCAACCAATGGAATGGCCAAACTGCCCTCCAGTTGATGATGGTGGATGCGCGTGTGGAGGGTGTTCAACTTTTTAACATCCGTGGGAAGAATGCAGTCTTGCCAGAAGGAGTTCCAGTCTTGGATTTTGCTGGAGAACTGCCAAATCTGGCGGATAGTGAAGCTGTTATCGTAAAAACCGTTCCTGAGGATATTACTCAGCTGAAGACCATTTTTCAGGAACAAAATTTCTCTGCTGTCTATTTCAAGAATGATATTGATAAGGCCTACTATCTGACAGGGTATGGGACTAGAGAACAGTTTGCCAAATTGTACAAGACTATCTACCAGTTCCCAGAGTTTGATATTCGCTACAAGCTGAAGGATTTGGCTACTTATCTCAATATCCAACAAATCTTGCTGGTCAAGATGATTCAAGTATTTGAAGAGCTAGGCTTTGTGACAATCAAAGATGGTGTCATGACAGTCAATAAAGAGGCACCAAAGCGAGAGATAGGAGAAAGTCAAATTTACCAAAATCTCAAACAAACCGTCAAAGACCAAGAAATGATGGCTCTTGGAACAGTTCAGGAAATCTATGATTTCTTAATGGAAAAAAGTGAATAGAGATAGAAAGAGTTGGTTTGCTGACTCTTTTTATATTCATGAATAAGCTCCAATTGGAGTCGGTTTTGTGTTATAATGAGGAAAGAGGACTAGTTGGCAGATAAACTGGTCAAAGGAAATCCTAGAGGTGTCAAATGGATAAGCTGAAGAAAAAGAGATTACGAGCGGACTATAAAAAGCAAGAAAGACAAAAATTCGAAGAAAGTTTGCCCCTGTCAAGGGAGCTCTTTTTTGACTTGTTTGACTTTTTGGATGTAGAGCTTGAATATCAAGCTTGTCAAGACGATTTTTTATTAACACAAACATTTCTAGAAGAGCACAATGTGGATGTCGAAACAGTTAGAGACTTTTTAGAAACAAATGGAGCCTACTGTGACTGCGAAGTGCTATTCAATGTCGCGGAAAGATTTGAAGAGTGACAGGAAGCTAGTCAGAAAACATTCTTTTGAGGAGCTTGTAGTTCTCACTTGTTTGTGCATTTGAGAAGAGTTATTTATAGTTCTTTAACTGGAAACCTTCATTTTGAAAATCATCAAAAAAATGGTATAATAGTAGGAAAAGATTCGGCTAAAAGTAATAGTGCTTTTAGAATAAAAGGGTAAGTAACCCTATAATCAAGATAAACTAAGATTTTGGAGGAAAAATGAGTAATATTAGTTTAACAACACTTGGTGGTGTACGTGAAAATGGGAAAAATATGTACATTGCTGAAATTGGAGAGTCCATTTTTGTTTTGAATGTAGGGTTAAAATATCCCGAAAATGAACAATTAGGGGTTGATGTGGTGATTCCAAAGATGGATTACCTTTTTGAAAATAGCGACCGTATTGCTGGGGTTTTCTTGACCCACGGGCATGCGGATGCCATTGGTGCTCTGCCTTATCTCTTGACAGAGGCTAAAGTTCCTGTATTTGGGTCTGAGTTGACCATTGAGTTGGCCAAACTCTTTGTCAAAGGAAATGATGCCGTTAAGGAATTTAATGATTTCCATGTCATTGATGAGAATACGGAGATTGATTTTGGTGGGACAGTGGTTTCCTTCTTCCCTACGACTTACTCCGTTCCAGAGAGCCTGGGAATTGTCTTGAAGACAGCTGAAGGTAGCATCGTTTATACAGGTGACTTCAAATTTGACCAGACAGCTAGTGAATCCTATGCGACAGACTTCGCTCGTTTGGCAGAAATCGGTCGTGACGGCGTCCTGGCTCTCCTCAGTGATTCGGCCAATGCGGACAGCAATATTCAGGTGGCTAGTGAAAGTGAAGTTAGGGATGAAATTACCCAAACCATTGCTGACTGGGAAGGTCGTATCATCGTTGCAGCTGTTTCCAGTAACCTTTCTCGTATCCAGCAGATTTTTGATGCTGCGGATAAAACAGGTCGACGTATTGTCTTGACAGGATTTGATATTGAAAATATCGTCCGCACAGCGATTCGTCTCAAGAAGTTGTCTTTAGCCAACGAAATTCTCTTGATTAAGCCGAAAGATATGTCTCGCTTTGAAGACCATGAGTTGATTATTCTTGAGACAGGTCGTATGGGTGAACCTATCAATGGACTTCGTAAGATGTCGATTGGTCGCCATCGTTATGTAGAAATCAAGGATGGGGACCTGGTCTATATTGCTACGGCTCCGTCTATTGCTAAAGAAGCCTTCGTTGCGCGTGTGGAAAACATGATTTACCAAGCTGGAGGGGTTGTCAAACTGATCACTCAAAGCTTGCGTGTGTCAGGGCATGGAAATGCGCGTGATTTGCAGCTGATGATCAATCTCTTGCAACCCAAGTATCTCTTCCCGATTCAAGGAGAATACCGTGAGTTGGATGCCCATGCTAAGGCTGCTATGGCCGTCGGGATGCTGCCAGAACGCATTTTCATTCCTAAAAAGGGAACCAGCATGGCTTATGAGAATGGAGACTTTGTCCCAGCTGGAGCGGTTTCAGCAGGGGATGTCTTGATTGATGGAAATGCCATTGGGGATGTTGGAAATGTGGTTCTTCGTGACCGTAAGGTCTTGTCAGAGGATGGTATTTTCATCGTCGCAATTACCGTTAACCGTCGTGAGAAGAAAATTGTAGCCAAGGCTCGTGTTCACACGCGTGGATTTGTTTATCTCAAGAAGAGTCGCGATATTCTCCGTGAAAGTTCCGAATTGATTAACCAGACGGTAGAAGACTATCTTCAAGGAGATGACTTTGACTGGGCAGATCTCAAAGGGAAGGTTCGTGATAATCTTACCAAGTATCTCTTTGACCAAACCAAACGTCGTCCAGCTATTTTACCAGTAGTCATGGAAGCAAAATAATCGTTGAAATAAACAGAGAGAAAGTCGAATTTCGGCTTTTTCTTATCGGAAAATAGAAGGAGAAAATCATGGCAGTAATGAAAATTGAGTATTACTCACAAGTTTTGGATATGGAGTGGGGAGTGAATGTTCTTTACCCCGATGCCAATCGAGTGGAAGAACCAGATTGTAAAGATATTCCCGTCTTGTACCTCTTGCACGGGATGTCTGGCAACCATAATAGCTGGCTCAAGCGGACCAATGTAGAACGCTTGCTTCGAGGAACCAATCTCATCGTTGTCATGCCTAATACCAGCAATGGTTGGTACACCGATACCCAGTATGGTTTTGACTATTACACAGCTCTAGCAGAAGAATTGCCACAGGTTTTGAAACGCTTCTTCCCTAATATGACCAGCAAGCGTGAAAAGACCTTTATCGCTGGTCTATCTATGGGAGGTTACGGCTGTTTTAAACTGGCTCTTGCTACAAATCGTTTTTCTCATGCAGCTAGTTTTTCAGGTGCCCTTAGCTTTCAAGATTTTTCTCCTGAAAGCCAAGATTTGGGAACACCAGCTTATTGGAGAGGTGTTTTTGGAGAGATTAAAGACTGGACAACTAGTCCTTATTCTCTTGAAAGTCTGGCTAAAAAATCTGATAAAAAGACCAAGCTTTGGGCTTGGTGTGGGGAGCAGGATTTCTTGTACGAAGCCAATAATCTCGCAGTGAAAAATCTCAAAAAACTGGGATTTGATGTGACCTATAGCCATAGTGCTGGAACTCACGAATGGTACTACTGGGAAAAACAATTGGAACGGTTCTTAGCAACCCTACCAATCGATTTCAAATTAGAAGAGAGATTAAGCTAGCTTAGTTTGTGTTACTCTTTCAATAACCATGTCTTCTATGGAATAGAAACTAAAATATGTTTTTACTAGACTTTCTAAACAAAAATAGTAGAATAGTAGTTAAATTCTATTATTGTTGGAAAGAGAGTAAGAGATGTATCGTTATCAAATTGGCATTCCCGCATTAGAATATGATCAGTTTGTCAAAGACCATGAATTAGGCAATGTATTACAAAGTAGTGCTTGGGAAGAAGTTAAGTCTGATTGGCAACATGAGAAGTTTGGTGTTTACAGGGAAGAAAAATTACTGGCGACAGCTAGTATTTTGATTAGAACTCTTCCGCTAGGCTATAGAATGTTTTATATCCCAAGAGGTCCTGTTTTAGATTATAAGGATGCTGAACTCTTGAACTTTGTTCTTCAATCCATTAAGTCCTATGCTCGAAGCAAGAGAGCGATTTTTGTGATTTTTGACCCAAGTATTTGCCTATCGCAAAGTTCAATCAAGCATGAAAAAATAGAATATCCTGAAAATATGGCTATTATTGAAAATTTGCAAAGAATGGGAGTAAGGTGGTCAGGAAAGACCGATGGAATGGGAGATACCATTCAGCCTCGTATTCAGGCAAAAGTATACAAGGAAAATTTTACAGAAGATAAACTTTGCAAGTCAACAAAACAAGCTATTCGATCCGCTCGAAATAAGGGTGTAGAGATTCAGATTGGTAGAGATGAATTGTTAGAATCTTTCTCGTTTTTGATGAAAAAAACTGAGAAGCGAAAAGATATCCATTTGAGGAATGAAGCCTATTATAAAAAATTGTTAGATAATTTTAAGGACAAGGCCTATATCACCTTGGCAACCTTGGATGTTTCTAAACGTTCGCAAGAATTAGAAGAACAGTTAGCGAAAAACAGAGCCTTGGAAGAGACCTTTACTGAGTCGACTCGAACTTCAAAAGTAGAAGCGCAGAAGAAGGAAAAAGAACGTTTGTTAGAGGAATTGACTTTCCTGCAGGAATATATGGATGCAGGTCAAGCAAGAGTTCCTTTAGCAGCTACCTTGACTTTAGAATTCGGACAAACTTCTGTCAATCTATACGCAGGAATGGATGAAGATTTTAGACGTTATAAAGCTCCTATTTTGACTTGGTATGAGACAGCTCGATATTCCTTTGAACGTGGCATTTTATGGCAAAATTTAGGAGGCGTCGAGAATGCTTTAGATGGTGGACTCTATCGTTTTAAAGCTAATTTTAATCCAACGATCGAAGAATACTTGGGTGAATTTACAATGCCTACCCATCCTCTCTATCCTCTGTTAAGACTTGCTCTTGATTTCCGTAAAACATTAAGAAAAAAACATAGAAAGTAAGTATATGGCACTAATTACACTCACGAAAGAAGAGTTTCAGGCTTATTCTGATCAGGTTTCTTCTCGTTCCTTTATGCAATCGGTCCAGATGGGGGACTTGTTAGAAAAAAGAGGAGCTCGAATTGTTTATCTAGCTTTGAAACAAGAAGGAGAAATTCAAGTTGCAGCTCTGGTTTATAGCTTGCCCATGCTGGGTGGTCTGCATATGGAGCTCAATTCGGGGCCGATTTATACCCAACAAGATGCTCTTCCAGTTTTTTATGCGGAGTTAAAAGAATATGCCAAGCAAAATGGTGTATTAGAGTTGCTTGTAAAACCTTATGAAACTTATCAAACTTTTGATAGCCAAGGTAATCCAATAGATGCTGAGAAAAAAAGTATTATTCAAGGTTTAACTGATTTAGGTTATCAATTTGATGGATTGACGACAGGGTATCCTAATGGAGAAGTCAGCTGGCATTACATCAAAGATTTGCAAGATTATGATGCTGTTTCCTTATTGAAATCTTTTAATAAAAATAGTATTCGCAACATTCAATCAGCTTTTGATTTTAATCTTCTTGTTCGAAATGCAGAACGGGAAGAAATTCCAATATTCAAAAAAATTATCGAAGAAACAGGTAAAAGACAAGGTTTTGAGGATAAGAATTTAGATTATTACATTAAATTGTATGATATGTTTGGAGATAGGGCGGATTTTCTAATTGCTGAAGTCAATCCGCAACAGTCTATAGATGCTTTAAATGTGAAGATGGCTAGTCTTGACAAGAAGTCGAAACAATTTCACCAGCAATACCAAGCTTTGCAAAAGAAAAAAGATTTTCTAACTAGTTTGGATAGTGAGTCTAGCAATGTTGCTCTAGCTTGTGCTTTAATAATCTACACAAATACAGAGGCAACCTACTTATTTGGGGGGTCGTACGCAGAGTATCAGAAGTTCTCAGCTCCATTTTTACTTCAATATCATGCGATGAAGCAGACAATGCAACGAAATATCCATCAATACAACTTCCTAGGTATTCAAGGGATTTTTGATGGTAGTGATGGTGTTTTACGTTTTAAACAAAATTTTAATGGTTATATTGTACGTAAAGCAGGAACTTTCCGTTATTATCCATCTCCCATAAAATATAAAGCTATTCAGTTACTTAAAAAAATATTAGGACGCTAAGATAAGAAAATCGGTCTTTAGCTTTCTTTCAGCTTGTTTTAGTAAAATAGTCTTCATTTGCTAGAAAGGTGGAGGGACATGCGCTGGATTTTTCGTTTGATAGGGGCTTTCTTTTCTTTTGTGTGGCGTTTGTTTTGGCGCCTGGTTTGGATAGTCGTGCTCTTATGTGCTCTTGCTTTCGGTCTTCTCTGGTATCTGAACGGTGATTTTCAAGGAGCGCTAAAGCAAGCAGAGCGGTCAGTAAAAATTGGTCAACAAAGTATCGACCAATGGGAAAAAACAGGGCAACTGCCTAAGTTGAACCAGACAGATAGCCACCAACACTCTGAAGGAAGGTGGCCGCAGGCTTCTGCTCGTATTTACCTAGATCCGCAGATGGATTCACGCTTTCAAGAAGCTTATGTAGAAGCGATTCAGAATTGGAATCAAACGGGTGCTTTTAATTTTGAAATCGTGACTGAGGCCAGCAAGGCAGATATCTTGGCTACGGAGATGAATGACGGAGGTACTCCTGTGGCAGGAGAGGCAGAAAGTCAGACCAATCTCTTGACGGGGCAATTCTTGTCTGTCACGGTACGGTTGAATCACTATTATCTGTCCAATCCTAACTATGGCTATTCCTATGAGCGCATTGTCCATATGGCAGAACATGAGTTGGGTCATGCGATTGGCTTGGACCATACAGATGAAAAGTCTGTCATGCAACCTGCGGGTTCCTTTTATGGTATCCAGGAAGTGGATGTTGCAAACCTTCGAAAAATATATGAGACTAGTGAGTAGGGAACAATCTTTCCCTACTTTTTTGCTATAATGGAACTATGAATAACTTGATTAAATCAAAACTAGAACTCTTGCCGACCAGCCCTGGTTGCTACATTCACAAGGATAAAAACGGTACCATTATCTATGTAGGAAAGGCTAAAAATCTGCGTAATCGCGTGAGGTCTTATTTCCGTGGAAGTCATGATACCAAAACAGAGGCCTTGGTGTCTGAAATTGTAGATTTTGAATTTATCGTTACTGAGTCTAATATTGAGGCACTTCTCCTAGAAATCAACCTGATCAAGGAAAACAAGCCCAAGTACAATATCATGCTCAAGGATGATAAGTCCTATCCTTTCATCAAAATCACCAATGAGCGCTATCCTCGCTTGATTATCACCCGACAGGTCAAAAAGGACGGAGGTCTCTACTTTGGACCTTATCCAGATGTGGGAGCAGCCAATGAAATCAAGCGGTTGTTGGATCGGATTTTCCCTTTTCGCAAGTGTACCAATCCACCGTCTAAGGTTTGCTTTTATTACCATATCGGCCAGTGTATGGCCCACACCATATGTAATAAAGATGAGGCTTATTTCAAGTCCATGGCTCAGGAGGTTTCTGATTTTCTGAAAGGGCAGGATAACAAAATCATTGATGACCTAAAGGGAAAAATGGCAGCGGCAGCTCAGACTATGGAATTTGAACGTGCGGCGGAATACCGTGACCTAATTCAGGCCATTGGAACGCTTCGAACCAAGCAACGGGTTATGGCCAAGGATCTCCAAAATCGGGATGTCTTTGGCTACTATGTGGACAAGGGCTGGATGTGTGTCCAGGTTTTCTTTGTCCGTCAGGGAAAACTCATTGAGCGGGATGTCAATCTCTTTCCCTATTACAATGATCCGGATGAGGACTTTCTAACCTATGTAGGACAATTCTATCAAGAAAAATCTCATCTAGTTCCCAATGAGGTGCTGATTCCGCAGGATATTGACGAAGAAGCTGTCAAGGCTTTGGTAGACACCAAGATTGTCAAACCCCAGCGTGGAGAGAAAAAGCAACTGGTCAATTTGGCTATAAAGAATGCTCGAGTCAGTCTAGAGCAGAAATTCAACCTGCTAGAGAAATCTGTCGAAAAGACACAAGGAGCTATTGAAAATCTAGGACGCTTGCTCCAAATCCCGACCCCGGTTCGCATTGAGTCCTTCGATAACTCCAACATCATGGGGACCAGTCCTGTTTCAGCCATGGTGGTCTTTGTCAACGGCAAACCAAGTAAGAAAGATTACCGTAAGTATAAAATCAAGACCGTAGTCGGGCCAGACGACTATGCCAGTATGAGAGAAGTCATTCGCAGGCGCTATGGTCGAGTACAGCGTGACGGTTTGACTCCTCCAGATTTGATTGTCATTGATGGGGGACAAGGTCAAGTCAATATTGCCAAGCAAGTCATCCAAGAAGAACTGGGCTTGGATATCCCCATTGCAGGTCTGCAAAAGAATGACAAGCACCAAACCCATGAATTGCTCTTTGGAGATCCGCTTGAGGTGGTGGAGTTGTCTCGCAATTCTCAGGAATTTTTCCTTCTCCAACGCATCCAAGATGAGGTGCACCGCTTTGCTATCACTTTCCATCGCCAACTGCGCTCTAAGAACTCCTTTTCATCACAATTGGATGGAATTGAAGGGCTGGGACCTAAACGCAAGCAAAATCTTATGAAGCATTTCAAGTCTCTGACCAAAATCAAGGAAGCCAGTGTGGATGAGATTGTCGAAGTTGGAGTACCAAGAGCAGTAGCAGAGGCTGTGCAGAGGAAGTTGAACCCGCAGGAAGCAGAAGCCTTAGCTCAAGTTGCGGAAGAACAAGTAGATTATCAAACAGAAGGAGAACACAATGAATTATAAAATCGCAATTTTATCAGATATTCATGGAAATACGACAGCTTTAGAAGCAGTGATTGCAGATGCTAAAAATCAAGGAGTCAGTGAATACTGGCTTCTGGGAGATATTTTTCTTCCCGGTCCAGGTGCAAGTGACTTGGTAGCCCTGCTAAAGGACCTTCCTATCACAGCCAGTGTTCGAGGCAATTGGGATGATTGTGTCCTTGAGGCCTTGGATGGTGAATACGGTTTGGAAGATCCACAAGAAATCCAGTCAATGCGAATGACTCAGTTTTTGATGGAGCGAATGGATCCTGCAACGATTGTCTGGCTACGAAGCTTGCCTTTGCTGGAAAAGAAAGAAATTGACGGATTGCGCTTTTCTATCTCTCATAATTTGCCAAATAAGAACTATGGTGGGGACCTACTGGTTGGGAATGATACAGATAAATTTGACCAACTGCTAGATGCGGAAACGGACGTGGCAGTTTATGGTCATGTTCACAAGCAGTTGCTTCGTTATGGAAGTCAAGGGCAACAAATCATCAATCCAGGGTCGATTGGCATGCCCTATTTTAATTGGGAGGCGTTAAAAAATCACCGTGCCCAGTATGCCGTGATAGAAGTTGAAGATGGGGAATTGGTAAATATCCTATTTCGTAAAGTCGCTTATGATTATGAAGCGGAGTTAGAACTGGCCAAGTCCAAGGGACTTCCCTTTATCGAAATGTATGAAGAGCTACGAAGAGAAGACAACTATCAGGGGCACAATCTGGAACTCTTAGCCAGCTTAATAGAAAAGCATGGGTATGTAGAGGATGTGAAGAATTTCTTGGAGGCTATAAAGTCAGAATATAAGATAGACTAGTTTCTTTAAGTAACTGAAAATTAATTGGAACTGGATGATGGGATTCCTGATTTAAATGGTTTTCTTCATTCGGTTGCTTATCCTTGTTCCAGTTTGTTTCTATGAAAAATCTCTGCAAGCTCTTTCAAATTATGGTAGAATGGAAGCAGTAGAATTAGAAAAGGAAATCGATTATGAAATTTCTTGAATTAAATAAAAAACGTCATGCGACCAAGCATTTCACTGATAAGCCGGTGGATCCTAAAGATGTGCGTACGGCTATCGAAATTGCAACCTTGGCACCAAGTGCCCACAATAGCCAGCCTTGGAAATTTGTGGTGGTACGTGAGAAAAATGCTGAATTGGCAAAATTGGCTTACGGTTCGAACTTTGAACAGGTATCATCAGCGCCTGTAACCATTGCCTTGTTTACAGATACAGATCTTGCTAAACGTGCTCGTAAGATTGCCCGAGTTGGTGGTGCTAATAACTTTTCTGAAGAGCAACTTCAATACTTCATGAAAAATTTGCCAGCTGAATTTGCCCGTTACAATGAACAACAGGTCAGTGACTACCTAGCCCTCAATGCAGGTTTGGTTGCTATGAACTTGGTTCTTGCATTGACAGACCAAGGAATTGGATCAAATCTGATTCTTGGATTTGATAAATCAAAAGTTAATGAAGTTTTGGACGTCGAAGACCGTTTCCGCCCAGAACTTTTGATTACAGTAGGTTACACAGACGAAAAATTGGAACCAAGCTACCGCTTGCCAGTAGATGAAATCATCGAGAAAAGATAGAAAGAAGAAAAAAATGACAGCAATTGATTTTACAGCAGAAGTAGAAAAACGCAAAGAAGCCCTCTTGGCTGACTTATTTAGCCTTTTGGAAATCAACTCAGAACGTGATGACAGCAAGGCTGATGCTGAGCATCCATTTGGACCTGGTCCAGTAAAAGCCTTGGAAAAATTCCTTGAAATTGCAGACCGTGATGGCTATCCAACTAAGAATGTCGACAATTATGCAGGACATTTTGAGTTTGGTGAAGGAGAAGAAGTTCTCGGAATCTTTGCCCACATGGATGTGGTTCCAGCTGGTAGCGGTTGGGACACAGACCCTTACACACCAACTATCAAGGACGGTTGCCTTTATGCGCGTGGGGCTTCGGACGACAAGGGTCCTACAACAGCTTGTTACTATGGCTTGAAAATCATCAAAGAACTAGGCCTTCCAACGTCTAAGAAAGTCCGCTTCATCGTCGGAACAGACGAAGAATCAGGCTGGGCAGATATGGACTACTACTTTGAGCACGTAGGACTTGCCAAGCCAGACTTTGGTTTCTCTCCAGACGCTGAGTTCCCTATCATCAACGGTGAAAAAGGAAATATTACTGAATACCTCCACTTTGCAGGAGAAAATACAGGTGTAGCCCGTCTTCACAGCTTTACAGGTGGTTTACGTGAAAACATGGTGCCTGAATCAGCAACAGCAGTCGTTTCAGGTGATTTGGCTGACTTGCAAGCTAAACTAGATGCCTTTGTTGCAGAACACAAACTCAGAGGAGAATTCCAAGAAGAAAACGGTCAGTATAAGGTGACTGTAATTGGTAAATCAGCTCATGGTGCTATGCCTGCTTCAGGTGTCAATGGTGCAACTTACCTTGCCCTCTTCCTTAGTCAGTTCGACTTTGCTGGTCCAGCCAAAGATTACCTTGACATCGCTGGTAAAATTCTCTTGAACGACCATGAGGGTGAAAATCTCAAGATTGATCATGTGGATGAAAAGATGGGTGCTCTTTCTATGAATGCAGGCGTCTTCCGCTTCGATGAAACAAGCGCTGATAATACCATTGCCCTTAATATCCGTTATCCAAAAGGAACAAGTCCAGAGCAAATCAAGTCAATCCTTGAAAAATTGCCAGTTGCTTCTGTTAGCCTTTCTGAGCACGGT
The DNA here is from genome assembly GCF_049738015.1 of Streptococcus sp. CL5.50. NCBI lineage: Bacteria > Bacillati > Bacillota > Bacilli > Lactobacillales > Streptococcaceae > Streptococcus > Streptococcus sp. CL5.50. The sequence goes on along the minus strand of NZ_JBKOTR010000002.1, from coordinate 70,131 downwards.
CACACCCCTCACTATGTGCCAATGGAAGATCCACTTGTGCAAACCTTGTTGAATGTTTATGAAAAACAAACTGGTCTTAAAGGTCACGAGCAAGTCATCGGTGGTGGAACCTTTGGTCGTTTGCTCGAACGCGGAGTTGCCTACGGTGCTATGTTCCCAGACTCGATTGATACCATGCACCAAGCCAATGAATTTATCGCCTTGGATGATCTTTTCCGAGCAGCAGCAATCTATGCCGAAGCTATTTACGAATTGATCAAATAAAACGATAGAAGTCTGAGATTGTATGCTTAGACTTCTTTTTGGAGGGAAAGTAGATGTCTCAAATTGAAAGAATCAAGCAGGCTATTATGGCAGATCCGCAGAATGCTACCTATACAAAGCGTGGCATTGAGCCTCTCTTTGCAGCGCCAAAGACTGCTTGCATCAATATCATCGGTCAAGCGCCTGGTCTTAAAACCCAAGAAGCAGGCCTTTACTGGAAGGACAAAAGTGGCGATCGTTTGCGGGACTGGCTCGGTGTGGATGAAGATACCTTTTACAATTCAGGCTATTTTGCTGTTTTGCCTATGGATTTCTACTTTCCAGGGCATGGCAAGTCAGGTGACCTGCCACCGAGAACTGGCTTTGCAGAAAAATGGCATCCGCAGATCTTGCAAGAATTGCCCGATATTCAGTTGACCCTTTTGATTGGCCAGTATGCCCAAGCCTACTATTTACAAGAGAAAATCAGTGGCAAGGTAACAGAACGAGTAAAACATTACCAGAACTACTTGCCAACCTATTTTCCACTAGTTCACCCCTCACCGCGAAATCAAATCTGGATGGCCAAAAATCCTTGGTTTGAGTCAGAAGTGGTGCCAGATTTGAAAAAAAGAATTAAAACCATTTTATAGTCAATGAAAATCAAAGAGCAAACTAGGAAGCTAGCCGCAGGCTGTACTTGAGTACGGTAAGGCGACGCTGACGTGGTTTGAAGAGATTTTCGAAGAGTATTAGGAGAAAAAGAATGAAAGAAATAACCTTTGACGCATTTTACCAGCTTTACCAAAACGACCAACTTTCTCTAGTGGACGTGAGAGAAGTGGATGAGTTTGAAGCTCTTCATTTAGAAGGTGCTCAGAATCTTCCTCTGAGTCAATTAGCTGATACTTATGATCAATTGGACAAGGAACAGTTACATTATGTTATTTGTAAATCTGGAATGAGATCGGCGCGTGCTTGCCAATTCTTATCAGAACAAGGTTATGAGGTTATCAATGTCCAAGGTGGCATGATGGCCTTTGAAGAACTGTAAACATTAGAATTTCTCCTACTTGGTGTGGAATGGGTAGGAGAATTTTATTTTTAGACAATTCTCATTTTTGAGAATCTTGAAAACATTCAATATTTACTTCGTGATACTTTTTTCATACTCCTATTCATGATATACTAGGTCAGTATTTTATAAATATGAAGGAGATTTTCATGGCTAAAAAAGGTGCCCTAACAGGTTTACTCCTGTTTGGAATATTTTTTGGTGCGGGGAACTTGATTTTTCCGCCTTCTCTAGGTGCTCTATCTGGAGAACATTTTCTTCCTGCCATCGCAGGTTTTGTCTTTTCAGGCGTCGGTATCGCCGTCTTGACTCTGATTATTGGAACGCTCAATCCTAAAGGATATATCTACGAGATTTCAACAAAGATAGCGCCTTGGTTTGCGACTCTTTACCTCTCAGTTCTTTACTTGTCAATCGGTCCATTCTTTGCTATCCCACGTACTGCTACAACAGCTTACGAAGTAGGGATTAGCCCCCTTTTGTCGGATGCAAATAAAGGTCTTGGTTTGATTGTCTTTACGGTTCTTTATTTTGTGGCAGCCTATTTGATTTCGCTTAATCCATCAAAAATCTTAGACCGTATTGGTCGTATTTTAACACCAGTCTTTGCGATTTTGATTGTTATCTTGGTTGTCCTAGGAGCTATCAAATACGGTGGCACAAGTCCTCAAGCTGCTTCAGCTGCTTATCAAGCTTCTGCTTTTGGTACAGGTTTCCTAGAAGGTTATAATACCTTGGATGCTCTTGCCTCAGTTGCCTTCAGTGTAATCGCAGTTCAAACCTTGAAACAACTTGGCTTCTCAAGTAAGAAAGAATACATTTCAACTATTTGGGTGGTTGGTATCGTTGTTGCCCTTGCCTTCAGCGCTCTATACATCGGTTTAGGTTTCCTTGGAAATCATTTCCCAGTACCAGCTGAAGCGATGAAGGGTGGAACACCAGGTGTTTACATCTTGTCACAAGCCACTCAAGAAATTTTTGGCTCAACAGCTCAACTCTTCCTTGCAGCTATGGTTACTGTAACCTGCTTCACAACAACAGTTGGTTTGATTGTGTCAACAGCTGAGTTCTTTAATGAGCGCTTCCCACAAATCAGCTACAAGGTTTATGCGACAGCCTTTACCTTGATTGGATTTGCCATTGCCAATTTGGGTCTTGATGCGATTATCAAGTACTCAATCCCTGTACTGGTTATCTTGTACCCAATCACGATTGCTATCGTTATGATTGTCATTGTCAACAAATTTGTGGCTCTTTCAAAACCAGGTATGCAGTTGACAATTGCTGTTGTTACAGCCATTGCCATTGCAAGCGTATTAGGAAGCTCATTTAAGGTTGAGTTTCTTGCGAATCTTGTCAACGCTCTTCCTTTTGCCAAGGCATCTCTCCCATGGTTGGTACCAGCCATTGTCGGAATCTTGCTCTCATTGGTTCTACCAAACAAGCAAGAAAGTGATATTTTTGAAATGGAATAATCACTAATACTCTTCGAAAATCAAATTCAAACCGCGTCAACGTCGCCTTGTCGTACTCAAGTACAGCCTGCGGCTAGTTTCCTAGTTTGCTCTTTGATTTTCATTGAGTATAAAATCACTTTTGTAGCCAAGTCTACAAGAGTGATTTTCTTTTTTTATCCGATGATAAATGTGTTATAATAGGTAGCAAAAGAGGTGAAGAAATGAATCAAACAGTAGAATATATCAAAGAACTGACAGCCATTGCGTCGCCAACGGGCTTCACTCGGGAGATTTCGGACTATTTAGTCAATACTCTAGAAGGTTTTGGTTACCAGCCGGTTCGCACAGCTAAGGGCGGTGTCAATGTGACCATCAAAGGTCAAAATGATGAAGAGCATCGCTATGTGACTGCCCATGTAGATACGCTGGGTGCTATTGTCCGTGCTGTTAAACCAGACGGCCGTCTCAAACTGGATCGTATCGGTGGCTTTCCTTGGAACATGATTGAAGGTGAAAACTGTACCGTTCATGTGGCTAGCACAGGTCAAAAGGTATCAGGAACCATCCTTATCCACCAAACTTCTTGCCATGTTTATAAGGATGCAGGAACTGCAGAACGCACGCAAGACAATATGGAAGTGCGTTTGGATGCAAAAGTAACCAATGAAAAAGAAACTCGTGCCTTGGGGATTGAAGTTGGTGATTTCATCAGCTTTGATCCACGAACCGTCGTGACAGAGACAGGTTTTATCAAGTCTCGTCATTTGGACGATAAGGTCAGCGCAGCGATTTTGCTTAACCTGCTTCGTGTTTATAAGGAAGAGAAGATTGAATTGCCAGTAACAACTCATTTTGCTTTTTCAGTCTTTGAAGAAGTGGGGCACGGTGCTAACTCTAATATCCCTGCTCAGGTAGTAGAATATCTGGCTGTGGATATGGGAGCTATGGGAGATGACCAGCAGACAGATGAGTACACAGTATCCATTTGTGTCAAGGATGCTTCAGGTCCTTATCACTATGACTTCCGTCAACACTTGGTTGCCTTGGCTAAAGAACAAGATATTCCATTTAAGCTGGATATCTATCCATTTTATGGTTCGGACGCATCAGCAGCTATGTCTGCAGGGGCAGAAGTCAAACACGCCCTTCTCGGTGCTGGTATCGAGTCTAGTCATTCTTATGAGCGTACTCATATTGACTCGGTGGTCGCAACGGAACGAATGGTTGATGCTTATCTTAAGAGCGCGTTGGTAGACTAATATGTGCCTTATTTGCCAGAGAATTGAGCTCATCAAGAAGGGAGAAAATCCCTATTTTGTCAAAGAGTTGGAAACAGGCTATCTTGTGATCGGTGACCACCAGTATTTTGCAGGCTATAGTCTCTTTCTAGCCAAGGAACATGTCACCGAATTGCACCATTTGAAAAAGGAGACAAGACTCCGTTTTCTAGAGGAAATGAGTTTGGTGCAAGAGGCAGTTGCCAAGACCTTTACTGCTGAGAAAATGAATATCGAACTGCTAGGAAATGGTGATGCCCATCTCCACTGGCATCTTTTTCCTAGACGAACAGGTGATATGAATGGTCACGGTCTCAATGGACGTGGACCAGTCTGGTGGGTTCCCTTTGAAGAAATGATAGCAGAAACCTGCCAAGCAAAATCGGATGAGATTAAACAATTAGTCAAACGTTTATCGTCAGAAGTAGATAAACTATTAGAAATAAAGGAGTAGAAATGAAAAAAAGATACCTAGTCTTGACAGCCTTGCTAGCCTTGAGTCTAGCAGCTTGTTCACAAGAAAAAGCAAAAAATGAAGATGGCGCAGCTAAGACAGAACAAACAGCTAAAGCTGATGGAACAGTCGGAAGTAAGTCTCAAGGAGCTGCCCAGAAAAAAGCAGAAGTGGTTAATAAAGGAGACTACTACAGCATCCAAGGGAAATACGATGAAATCATCGTAGCAAATAAACATTATCCTTTGTCGAAAGACTATAATCCAGGGGAAAATCCAACAGCCAAGGCTGAGTTGGTCAAACTCATTAAAGCTATGCAAGAGGCAGGTTTCCCAATTAGTGATCATTATAGTGGTTTTAGAAGTTATGAAACTCAGACCAAGCTCTATCAAGATTATGTCAACCAAGATGGGAAGGCAGCAGCTGACCGCTATTCTGCCCGACCTGGCTATAGTGAACACCAAACTGGTTTGGCATTTGATGTTATTGGAACTGATGGTGATTTGGTAACAGAAGAAAAAGCAGCCCAATGGCTCTTGGACCATGCGGCTGATTATGGCTTTGTTGTCCGTTATCTCAAAGGTAAAGAAAAAGAAACAGGCTATATGGCTGAAGAATGGCACCTTCGTTATGTCGGAAAAGAAGCCAAAGAAATAGCTGCCAGTGGTCTCAGTTTGGAAGAATACTACGGCTTTGAAGGCGGAGATTACGTCGATTAATACTCTTCGAAAATCTCTTCAAACCACGTCAGCGTCGCCTTGCCGTACTCAAGTACAGCCTGCGGCTAGCTTCCTAGTTTGCTTTTTGATTTTCATTGAGTATAAAAAATAAACTTTTCTCTTGCAATTCTAGATAAATAGTGTATAATAGATGAGTATGTGTAAAGCATGCTTGTGGGAGGTAAAAATCTTTAATTACCGCCAAAACCACAAAGGAGGATTTAAAAATGGCTAAAAAAGTCGAAAAACTTGTAAAATTGCAAATCCCTGCTGGTAAAGCTACACCAGCTCCACCGGTTGGACCTGCTCTTGGTCAAGCTGGTATCAACATCATGGGATTCACAAAAGAGTTCAACGCTCGTACAGCTGACCAAGCTGGTATGATCATTCCAGTTGTTATCTCAGTTTACGAAGATAAATCATTTACTTTCATCACTAAAACACCACCAGCTGCTGTTCTTTTGAAAAAAGCTGCAGGTGTTGAAAAAGGATCAGGTACACCTAACAAAACTAAAGTTGCTACAGTTACTCGTGCACAAGTACAAGAAATTGCAGAAACTAAGATGCCAGATTTGAACGCAGCAAACGTAGAGTCTGCAATGCGTATGATCGAAGGTACTGCTCGTTCTATGGGATTCACTGTTGTTGACTAATCAATAACACCCCCAATATAACCCGCAAGACTTCATCATTTCGAGAAGTGACGTGGGAGATGAAAATCGATTGAACCACTTACAAGGAGAATAGAAAATGGCTAAAAAAAGCAAACAACTTCGTGCTGCTCTTGAGAAAATCGACAGCACAAAAGCATACAGCGTAGAAGAAGCTGTAGCACTTGCAAAAGAAACTAACTTTGCAAAATTTGACGCAACTGTAGAAGTTGCTTACAACTTGAACATCGACGTTAAAAAAGCTGACCAACAAATCCGTGGAGCAATGGTATTGCCAAACGGTACTGGTAAAACTTCACGCGTTCTTGTTTTCGCGCGTGGTGCAAAAGCTGAAGAAGCAAAAGCTGCTGGTGCAGACTTTGTTGGTGAAGATGACCTTGTTGCTAAAATCAACGACGGTTGGTTGGACTTCGACGTAGTTATCGCTACACCTGACATGATGGCTCTTGTTGGACGTCTTGGACGTGTCCTTGGACCACGTAACTTGATGCCAAACCCTAAAACTGGTACTGTAACAATGGATGTTGCTAAAGCGGTTGAAGAGTCTAAAGGTGGTAAAATCACTTACCGTGCTGACCGTGCAGGTAACGTTCAAGCAATCATCGGTAAAGTATCATTTGAAGCTGAAAAATTGGTTGAAAACTTCAAAGCTTTCAACGAAACAATCCAAAAAGCAAAACCAGCTACAGCTAAAGGAACTTACGTAACAAACTTGACTATCACAACTACTCAAGGTGTTGGTATCAAAGTTGACGTAAACTCACTTTAATCAGTAGTTTATATCAGAGAACGAGTGCGAAAGTGCTCGTTTTTTTGTCTTTAGTTATTGATTCTAAAGAATCGATGTGGCTTCATTCGTTTTTTCTTTTATGATTTAGTAGAAAAAATAATTAAAAAAATTTAGAGAAAGTTTTGTATTCTATTATTGAAATTGTTGAGGTTATGGGATAAAATCCGAACGATTTTTTCTAGAGGTATTAATGGTAGATGCATAGATAAGTGTATAGATTCTTAAAAAATGTTAATAAAAGCTTATAAAACGGCCGTAAATATAATATTTAGGTTATAAAAATAACGAAAACATAAAATATTCAATTGAAAGATGAATGTGAAAAACTGTACGTTATATTCGGATGTTTGTTTAAAAACTCATCAAATAAAAATATTATTTAATGAGATTTAAAAAAATAAAATAAAAAGCGAAAGATTTATAAGAGATTTGACGGTTCAAAATAAAAAGTGCTTGCAAAATATTTGAAAACATGGTATTATAATTATGCATGTTAATTGTGGATGATAAAAATTCCTCTTTTAAGTTTTAAGAGAGGAATTTTTATTTTTATCTATATATTAAATTTTAAAATTCCATATTATATATAAAGTAAGATAAAGTTTATATTTTATCGACAATAGATATAATATAGCTATAAATACTTATATAATGTAAATTTAAATATTATTACCAGATGAAACAATATAATAACACATAAAATATAGAAATAAGATTTCATTTTATACAATATCAGGATAAGGACTTTATTTGTATGAAATAAGATAAAATATCAATAAAAATATTTGTTTTATAAAGATAAAGTCACTATATAAGTAATAATTTAAACAATTATTTATTTGTTATCATATTTATTGCTAAAAAAACTTAAACATGGTAGAATAACTTTGAATATTGATGGTGTTTGCTGGTACTATCTAAAAGATAATCCTCTAAGTATTTTAGAAAATATAAAGGGGTCTTTTTATGTATCATCTTGGCTATTAATATCGCTAATAAACAGACTATTTTATGGAGGATATTTGTCAAAAATGAAGGACAAGCAGAAAGATTTTCGAACGGAAAAGTACATTCGTTACGGTATTCGTAAGTATAGTTTCGGTGCAGCATCAGTAGCTATTGCAGCTGGATTGATATTCCTTGGTAACGGCGCAGTATCTGCGACGGAAGTACAAGGTACGGAAACTGAAGTAGTAGCAGCTCCAGCTGAAAAATCAGATCAGCATACTACAGAAGCAAAACCTGAAGTTAAAGTAGAAGAAGCTAAAAAAGTAAACAAGGCAATACTGGAAGCAAGTATCGCGACTTTAGAATCTAAACTTTCAACTGCAAAATATGCGGATGCTACAGTAGTAAATTCAGCTAAGGAAGTATTGGTAACAGCTAAAGCAGCTCTTGCTAAGGCTGAATCTAACCAAGCTGATGTAGATGCCCAAGACGAAACTGTATCAGCTTTGAGCACAGTTGTTACTGAGTCAAATACTGCTGGTTTCGATAACAAACAAGCAGCTGAAAAAGAAGCTACGAAAGCTGAAGCTGAAAAGAAAGCTACTCCAGCTGAGAAAGCTCTTTCAGTAGCAACAACAACTCTTACACAAGTATCATCAGAAGCTGAAGTAACAAACAAATTAGCTGAGACTGAACTTGCTAAGGCTGATGTCAAAGAAGAAAACAAGGCAGCAGTTACAGCGGCAGTCGCTAAGAACCAAACAGTACTTGCTGAAACTAAGGCTCTTTTGGTTGATAAGAGTGTCACAAAAGAGCAAGTAGATGCACAATTGGAACGCCTTAACGAATCAATCCTTGCAGTCTACAACGAGTTGAAAAATGCAGGGATTAACCGTGATGGTAAGTTCGCGGTAGCTCTTTCAGCTAACGAAGGATATACAGCAGCTTCCACAGAATTACGAAAAGAAAATGGCGAATTCAATGGAGCTACTGGTAAATCTTACAAAGTATTAGATGGTAACAACAATTACAAAATTTATGTTCATGGTTATCAATCAGAGAATACAGAAGTGCCTGCGGCTAATAGTGGACAAGCAGGGATAAGTGGTCGTACTGATATTCCTTTATCAAAAACAGAAGCTCAGAAACTTGGTCGTGAAGCTGCTCTATGGAAAGGGAAACTTCGTGCTACAGGAAAAACTAATGGGAATACAATATGGGGTGCGGGTGGATCTTATGAATATTTAGCGACAGAAATTTATGGATACACATATGAACAAGGCAATCACTACGTGTATATCACTGATGCTAAAAAACGTTTCACTTTATCACCAGAAGCAGAAGCTGCGGGATATAAAATTAAAGATATCAAACTAAGTAACTTAGTTCCTGGTACAGGATATAATGAAAAAACAGATACTGTAGAAGGATACGTAGCATCTACTCTTCAAAATGGTGTTTATGATATGCGTTATATCGTCACTGTTGAAAAAGACGGTCAAACTCAAGATATTACTTTCCGTGACTTAACAGCTGGATGGGTTGGATGGCAAGACTCAACAGCTCCATTAATTAAAGGTAAATCTACAATGGTCACAATTGGAGATGAAGTGAACCATAATATTAAATATGTTGATAACGATGGAATGAGTCGTGATGAAAGAACTGGTTATGTATACAGAAGTAATGGAGAAAAAGTTGTTGCCGGTTCAAAAACGGCTCCTGGAGGCACGAATGGAGCAACTTTTACTGCAGTTGATGGATCTAAAGTAAATACCGAGAACGGACCACAAACTGTCACAGCCCACACAGCCTTAAATGGTAATTTTACGGGAAGTAAAACTTCGATAAATGATGTTGTACCAGGATTAAATTATGATCCAAAAACTGGAAATATTACAGGAACAGCGTCAGAAGCTGGAATTTATACAGCAAATGTTTACGCCAAAGACTATAATAATACAACCAATGCGAAAAATCAGGATTGGAATATGTATGGTCAAGAAGCTCATGAAAATATTACGATTGCAGTAGCACCAAAAATTACTGTATCTAATGTTGAAGCGTATGCGACAAAAGTTCCGGTATCTGTTTCTAACGGCGCTAATAAAGCAGAAATTACAATGCCAGATGGAACAGTTACAAAATTAGTTGTAAAAGATGGTAAATGGACTGTAGCTGCAGGAACTACTAATACAGCTGTAAAAGAAGGAGATCAATTAGGAGATGCTTCAGAAACAGCAGCGTCTAAAATTAATATTCCTGTTACTTCAGATTCTACACAATATGTTGGGGTAGATAGTATTGCAGCTAAAGCAACTACTGATAAAGTTCGTGCGGACTTACAACGTGAAGTTGTGAAAGTGAAAGATGCAAATAATAAAGAATATACAGCTACATTTAATAGTGCAACTGGTAAATATGCTCTTGCAAATGAAGATGCCTATGTCCTAAAAGACAATGGAGATGGAACTACAACATTAACAGAACGTCGAGTTTATACAGATGCAAAAGCAGATGGAAGTGTTGACTATATTGTATACGAATTTACTCGTACATGGAATGCAACATCTTCAGCAGCTACTTTAACAGAAAAAGTTGCAGAAATTCGTAAAAACGGTGAAGTAACAGCAGTAGGAGATGTAACTCGTACAGTTACTGCATTACCAAAAGCACAAACAGCTGATACAAAAGGAGTTACGGTTACTGTAACTTATGATTCAGCAACAAATAAATGGACTGCTTCTGACGGTTCTACAGTTACTGCTGAAAAATCAAATGCTGGATGGAAGATTTCTACAGATTCAGGATTTAAAGGATATGTAGCTTTCCGTGAAGCAACAGGAACAGACGCAGCTTCTATTCAAAATGATAAACCAACTGGAACTTCAACAAGTTATGCAGATACTCAAGGAAATTCTGTTGACTTATTGAAATCACCAAAAGCAAATGTAGCATTTGAAGATAAAATTGACGATGAGTCAGATGATGCTCAATCTGAAACAATTAAAACTAAATTAACGGTTACTTCACCAAGTGGAGCTAAAAAAGAATTTAACTTAGCTGATGCTGAAGAAAAAGCATTTATTCAAGCACAACGTACTGCAGCAGAAAAAACAAAAGCGGCAGCAGAAGCTGTAGCAAATGCTCAAGGTACAGCAAATGAATTAGCGAAAATTCAAGAATTAGTAGACCGTCAAGATAGAATTGTAGAGGACGCACAAAAAGCATTAGATGATTTACATCTACGTACAATTTCACCAACAGCACAAGACTTAGCTGAGAAAAAATTAAAAGCAGCAAAAGAACAACAAGCATCATTAAAAGCTGAATTGGATAAGGCAAAAGCTGCATTACCAGATGTAGAAGCAAAAGTAAAATCAGCTCGTGATGAGGCTCTTGCAGCTGAAAAAGCTGTAGAAACAGCTCGTGAAGCATTAAAAACAGCAGCTGAGAAGAACTTAGCAAACCCAGAAATCGCAGCATATACTCTAGGTGAGTATGGAAGTTACAAAGTAACAGTAAGATCTGTTGACTCAAATGGTGTTGTAACAACTCCAACAGTAGGAAAAACAGATTCAGGAGAAGTTACAGAAGATGCAGTTGCAGAAACAACTTACTACATCGTAGTTTCTAAACCTGAAAAATCTTCTGGAGCAGAAGGACAAGAACAAACTGATTCAATGGAAAAAGGATTCAAGACTGGTTTACCAAATGATGCAGAAGTATCTGACTACAAACTAGTTGATCCAGTATCAGGTAAAAAAGCAAGTTCTGTAACTACTGATGAAGGTACTTATCAAATTGATGAAAACACAGGTAAAGTGAACTTCACACCAGCTCCAGGATTTATCGGTACAGCTAAACCATTAACAGTTTCAGCTAATGTAACGTTAACAGGAGATGATGGTCAACCAGTAGTAGTAGAATCTTCAACTACTTACACACCAACTGTATATGGTGTTAAACCATCTAATGATGAAACTAAAGGAAAACAAGGACAACCTCAAGAATCTAAATCAGGAAAAGATCGTTTCTCTGAATTAAATACAGGAACTAACACTCCAGATGGCACAAATGTAGACTGGTCTACAGCTAAGTACTCACTAGAAGGTGCTGATGAAGAAGGTAAAGTTGTAGTACCTGGAGAAGGAACATATAAAATCGATAAAGATGGTAAAGTAACATTCACTCCAGAACCAAGCTTCAAAGGTAAAGCAAAAGGAGTAGATGTTAAAGTAGCTGTGACAGCAACAGACTCAGAAGGAAATAAAGTTGAAGTTACATCTAGTGGTGACTACACTCCAGAAGTGGAAGCGATAGAACCAACTGCAGAACCAAAAGAGACAAGTGGAAAACAAGGTAAACCACAAACTCAAGATGCAACTACAATGTTCAAAGAAGGTGACGAAACAGCGCCAATCGATAAATCTACAGTGAAACTTGTAGACCCAACAGGTGCAGAAGTCACAACAATGCCAGCTCTTAAAGATGGAAAAGAAGTGGGTACTTATACTTTAGACCCAGAAACTGGAGTAATTACATTCCAACCAAATAAAGACTTCACTGGAACACCAGACCCAGCGAAAGTAACTGCAGCAGATAAGAACGGAACAAAAGTAGAAACAACTTATACTCCAACTGTGACTCCAGTAGTACCAGAAGGACAAGATAAAACTACTACAAACCTTCAAGGTAAACCTCAACAAAGTAAAGTAGTCTTTACACCAGGGGACGATGAATTCCCAATCGATGATAAAGTTCCGGCAACATTTGAAGATGGAACAACTGAAAAAGTAGTACCAGGAGAAGGAACATACACAGTAGATTCAGATGGAACAGTTCACTTCCAACCAGAAAAAGACTTCACAGGAGTAGCTAGAGGTGTAACTGTAAAACGTGTTGATACCAATGGAACACCAGCTACTGCGAAATACACACCGATTGTTAAACCAGTAGTACCAGAAGGATTCGATAATGTGACTACAGGCGTGCAAGGTCAAGAACAAAATGGTAAACCTTACTTCAAACCAGGTAATGAAGCAGTACCAATCGATTACGATAAACCAGCAACATTACTTGACCCAGAAACGAAGCAACCTGTTCCTTCAAATGAACTTCCAGCGAAAGATCCAGAAGGAAATGTAATCGGTAAATATACTTTAGATCCGACTACAGGAGTAGTGAAATTCACACCAGAAGATAAATCATATGTAGGGCCAGTACAACCAGTAACAGTTCAACGTGTTGATAAAAACAATACACCGGCAACAGCTGATTATACTCCAGTAATCGTAGGGGTTAAACCAACAGCTAAGCCAGCTGAATCAACGGATGTACAAGGTGCAACACAAAAACAACCTATTACATTCAAAGGTGGAACTGCAGATTTAGAAGATCCAGTTGGAAATCCAATTAAATCAGATCCAGTACCGATTAATCCAGGTTCAGTTACATTAGTAGGTGAAGATGGAAAACCAACTAATGAAGTGGTTGTAAAAGATCCAAAAGATCCAAATAAAGTAATCGGTAAGTATACTCTTGTGAAAGAACTTGGTAAAGATCCAGTTGCAGTATACACACCAGAAGACAAAACATATGTAGGGCCAGTTCCACCAGTAACAATTGAAGCAAAAGATACAAACGGAACTCCAGTAAGAACTACGTACACACCTAACATTAAACCTGTAACACCAACAGCAACACCAGCTAAAACAACAGATATTCAAGGTAAAGCGCAAACAGGATTACCAGAATTCAAAGGTGGAACAGTAACGGTTAATGACGAAGAGAAAGTTGTTCCAATTGATGAAACAAAAGCTCCAAAACTAATCGATCCTAAGACAGGTAATCCAGTTGATTCTGTAACAGTTGAAGGAGAAGGAACATACACAATCGAAGATGGTAAAGTTAAATTCCAACCAGAACCACAATTTACAGGAACAGCTACAGGTGTAGAAGTTCAACGTGAAGATACAAACGGAACACCTGTAAAAGCTAAATACACTCCAACGGTAACTCCAGTTAAACCAACAGGAGAAGACGTTACGTCAGAAGATGTACAAGGTGCTGAACAAAATGGAACACCAAAATTCACACCAGGAAATCCTGATGTTGCAATTACAATTACTGATGAGCAACCAGCGAAATTAATCGATCCAGAAACAGGGAAGCCAACTGATAAAACCACAATAGTGATTCCTGATGAAGGAAAATACACAATCGATCCTAAGACTGGAGAAGTAACATTCACACCAGAACCACAATTTACTGGTCAAGCAACAGGGGTAACTGTTCAAGTGAAAGATGCGAACGGAACACCTGTAGAAGCAAGCTATACACCTAAAGTTAAAGGTGTAACTCCAACAGCAACACCAGCTAAATCTAAAGATATTCAAGGTAAAGCACAAACAGGATTACCAGAATTCAAAGGTGGAACAGTAACGGTTAATGGTGTACCAAAAACTGTTGAGATTGATGAAACAAAAGCACCTAAACTTCTTGATCCAGAAACAGGAGAACCAACTGATGAACCAGTAGTAATTCCTGGAGAAGGAACATACACAATCGAAGATGGTAAAGTTAAATTCCAACCAGAACCGCAATTTACTGGAAAAGGAGAAGGTGTAGAAGTTCAACGTGTAGATAAGAATGGAACGCCAGTAACAGCTAAGTATACTCCAAAAGTAGTGCCAGTAACGCCAACTGGAGAAGATAAGACATCAGTAGGACCTAAAGGTCAACCACAAACAGGAACACCAGTATTCAATGGTGGATCAGTGAAAATCAATGGAAAAGAAGAAACTGTTGAAATTAATACTGACGAACCAGCGAAACTAATCGATCCTAAGACAGGTGATTCAGTTGATTCTGTAACAGTTGAAGGCGAAGGAACATACAAAATTAATCCTAAGACTGGAGAAGTAACATTCACACCAGAACCAGAATTCCTAGGAACAGCTACAGGAGTAACTGTACAACGTGTAGATAAGAACGGAACAGAAGTAACGGCTAAATACACTCCAACAGTAACACCAGTAACAGCGACTGTAGACAAAACTACAGAAGGACCTAAGAATACTCCTCAATCTGAAACTCCAGAGTTCACAGGAGACGTAGATTTAGATGTACCACCAACATTCTCTGATGGTTCAACTAAGATGGTTGTTGACGGAGAAGGAACTTATACTATCGATAAAGATGGTAAAGTAACATTTACTCCAGAAGAAGATTACGTAGGAACTGGAGAAGGTGTGACTGTTGTAAGAAAAGATAAAGCAGGAAAAGATATTTCTGCGAAATACACTCCAACAGTTCGTCCAGGAACAGACTATGTAGATGAAAATGGTAAAGAAATTCCAGGATTCCCAAGTAAAGATGGAGAACAACCTAAGGTAGATATTCCAGGATATAGATATAAAGAAACAATCACTGATGAGCATGGAAATACTCGTCATATCTATGAACAAGTGAAAACATTCTTCAAGGATAAAGATGGAAATCCAATTCCAAAAGTTCCAACTGAAAAAGGAGAACAACCTAAGAAAGATATCCCAGGCTACCGCTTCGTAGAAACAAAACCACTTCCAAATGGAGATACTGAGCATATCTACGAAAAAGTGAAAACATTCTTCAAGGATAAAGATGGAAATCCAATTCCAAATACTCCAACAGAAGAAGGCGAACAACCTAAGAAAGATATTCCAGGCTACCGCTTCGTAGAAACAAAACCACTTCCGAATGGTGATGTCGAGCATGTTTATGAAAAAGTAACACCACCAGCTCCAACACCTTCACCTGTTCCTCAACCAAATCCAGGTAATCAAAATATTACAATTTGGACAGATGAAAATGGTAATCCAGTGAAACCATCTGAACCAGGTTCTAAAGAGCCAGGAACAATTCCAGGTTACGAATACGTCAAGACCGTGACAGATTCAAATGGAAGCATCAGACATATCTTCAAGAAAGTTGAGATGCCAACTCCAAGACCAGTTGAGCCAGCTACTCCAGCAATGCCTGAACAGCCAGCTAAACCTCAAGTACCAGCTACTCCAGCACAACCAGTACAACCAACAGCAGTGAAAGAAGCTGAAGCTAAGCGTGAATTGCCAAATACTGGTACAGAAGACAATGCAAGCCTTGCAGCACTTGGACTTCTCGGAGTCTTGAGTGGATTTGGTCTTGTAGCTCGCAAGAAGAAAGAAGATTAATTCGATTTTTTCTAATGAGTATTTAGTAAAGTAGAAACCAATGATTTTTGATCATTGGTTTTTCTGTGCTTGTCAAACATTTTCTGAAGAATAAAGTATTAAAATTCGATAAAAACTAAAAACATCTCATTATATTTTATAAAATAAAAATTAAAAATATAAAAAACGAAACATATATTAAACATTATAATCCAAAAAGTAACTTTGAAATATAAAATTTATTTATTTTGGTGAAAATTATAAGTCAAATACTTTGAACTTATGAAATAGATGTGTTATTATTAATTTGTATCTTAAGTGCAGGTTTTCGACACATAAAACATTGTTATGTCAAATGTTTACAAATGCCGAAATTTTTTATTTTCAAGATATTAAAAAATGATATAGAAGGAGGTTGTTAGTCTCATGCAAGGCAAACAACAAAAAGATTTTAGAACAGAAAAGTACATTCGTTACGGTATTCGTAAGTACAGCTTTGGTGCAGCATCAGTAGCTATTGCTGCTGGTTTAATGTTCCTAGGTAACGGTGCGGTATCAGCAACGGAAGTGCAATCAGCTGAAATAGCTATTTCAACAGTTGCTCCTAGTCAAGATGATAAGGAGAATGAAAAGGCTGAGTCTAAAGCTGAAACAGTAGAAACTGAAAAAGTTGCAGAAGTGAAACCTGAAGTGAAAGTAGAAGAAGCTAAGAAAGTAAACAAGGCTATCCTTGAAGCAAGTATTGCTACTTTAGAGTCTAAACTTTCAACTGCTAAATATGCAGATGCTACAGTGGTAAGCTCAGCTAAGGAAGTATTGGCAACAGCTAAAGCAACTCTTGCAAAAGCAGATGCTAGTCAAGTCGATGTAGATGTCCAAGCAGAAACTGTATCAGCTTTGAGCACAGTTGTTACTGAGTCAAATACTGTTGGTTTCGATAAGAAACTAGCAGCTGAAAAAGAAGCTGCAAAAGCTGAAGCAGAAAAAACTGCAACTCCAGTTGAAAAAGCTCTTTCAGTAGCTACAACAACTCTGACACAAGTATCGTCAGAAGCTGAAGTAACGAATAAATTGGCTGAAACTGAGCTTGCTAAGGCAGATGTCAAAGAAGAAAACAAGGCAGCAGTTACAGCAGCAGTCGCTAAAAACCAAGTAGTTCTTACTGAAACTAAGGCTCTTCTTGCTGATAAGAGTGTCACAAAAGAGCAAGTAGACGCTCAATTGGAACGCCTCAACGAATCAATCCTTGCAGTCTACAATGAATTGAAAAATGCAGGAATCGGTCGTGATGGTAAGTTTGCAGTAAACTTGGCAGATGCTCAAACAACAGCACTTAAAGATGCCTCTACTGAAACAGGTAAAAAATGGTTAGAAGATCATGGTTATTCTTCATTATCAGATATCAAAGTTAAAACGAAAGAAGATAACTTAAAAGAAATTAAAGACTTAAATGATCAAATCCAATGGTTAGACTTTGGAGATACAAGTGCGTGGACAAATCTAACGGCATCTAACCAACTTCAAATTGGTTCTACATATACAAAAGAATTGATTCCTGGTTATGTCGTTACAATGACGGTTAAAGAATTGAAACCATTTGAATCAACTGAAATATTCAAAAACCGTGTAGCTGGAACTGATTTAGAAAGTTCTTATCAACCGGATAAAGAAAATAAATTTAATCCAGAAAATGGAGCAACAGGACTTGGAGCGAATCCTCAAAATAGATATACTCACGTTGCTAATTCTGGTCTGACAACTGGTAAAGCTAAAACAACAATTGCAGGAACAAACCCTGCAGGACAACCTAAAAATGGTCAAGCGGCTGGAGTTAAATTCGATGTAACAGCGACTTATAATGGTAAACCTGTAAAACCTGGTATTGTTATGACATCTGGGGAAGATATCGGGACACTTGAGTCTGAAATTTATACAACTAATGGTACTCCATGGGACTTAGCTGCGATTGTTGGTTATAGTTCAAATAAAAATGCTTATGTTCCACTTGATAAATTTAAAGATATGAATGGTGGTAAAACTGCTATCCTTAAATGGCAAGATGAAAAATTCTATAACGCCTTAAATGGTGGAAAATTTGCAACTCCTGATGCCGCTACTGCAGGTCTTGGTTCTCAAGTATTCGGTGGATATCGTAATAATAGTGGAGCAGGAACTCCAGTATTATCTACAGCAAATGTAAGTGAAGTAGGATTTTATATCATGTCTTCTGGACAACAGTCTTCTATGATCGGTATTAAGTTCTCAGATTTCGGAGATCTTCCAGAATCTTATGGAATGGCTGAACACTACTTAAGAACTCAATCTATTGATTATGATACAAAGGCAATTAAACAAATTCAACAACCATTCTTAGGTAAAGTTAAAGCAGATATTGACTCTGCACCAGGTACAAGAGTACGTGGAATAGGTTCTGATGATGCAACAGAAACTGGAGATGAAGGTGTAGATCAATTAATTTCAGAAGAACATGTACACACAAACGTTGATACAGGAGCTCCAGAAGTTAAATTCATCCAAGGGCCAGATAATACTTATAAAGTAAAACTTTACGCTTCAGCAAATGGTAATGACAAGTATACAGATACAGTTGCACCGGCTTATGTGCGTGGATTTATCGACTTCAACGGAAATGGTAAATTTGATGAAGGTGAACAATCCGATGTTGTACAAGTAAATGGAAACAACCAAATTGTAGAATTAACATTTAAGAATACTCAAGTAATCGACACTAGCAAAGATGTTGTGAACTTCCGTGTTCGTATCGCAAAAGATGAAGCTCAAGTAGAAAGACCAAATGGAATTGCATACTCTGGGGAAGTTGAAGATAACCAAATTCAAGTAGCTCACCCACCACGTGGAGATAAAGAAGAAACTACTGGTAAACAAGGTGAAACTCAATCAGTTGGTATCGAGTTTAGAACACGTCCATCAGGTGATGATGCATCTGACTTAGGTTCTAACAATGGTAAAACTACATTTAACTCATACGGTAAAATTCACTACACTGAACAAAGTAATGTAATTAGTGCAGAAACTACTAAGAAAGTTCAATCTGAAGGTGTAATGATCGTTAATCCAGATGGAACATTAACAAAAAATTACACTAAAGCAGGTCAAGGTACTTATACAGTAACAGATGATAAGATTACTTTCACTCCAGAAGCTAACTTCGTAGGTAAAGCTGATGGTATCGTACTACGTGCGGTAGACTCAAATGGTCAATCAAGTGGATGGACTGCATTAACAAGACAAAATGGACTTGAAAACATCAATGATGGAACTCACTCAGCAGGAGCTACAAAAACTATGGATGCTGTTTATATTCCAACAGTAACTCCAAAAGAAATTACTGCTGCCCCTGAAACATCAACAGATATTCAAGGTAAAGAACAGAAGAAAACACCAACATTTAAAACAGAAGGTGATTCTGAAACTGCTACAACAGTAACTCCAAGTGAAAAATATCCTGCGACTCTAATTGATCCAAAAACTGGAAATCCAGCAGACACAGTAACAGTAGATAGTGAAGGAACTTATACAATTAACCCAACAACAGGTGAAGTAACTTTCCAACCACTTCCAACATTTAAAGGAACTGCAACAGGTGTTGATGTAAGATTAACAGCACCAGTAGGTCAAAATAAAGACGGACAAGATGTAACAGCTACGGCAACTACAAAATACACTCCAACAGTAACTGCTGTAACGCCAACAGCTAAGCCATCAGACTCAGCAGGAGTACAAGGGGAAACTCAAAAAGGAACTCCTACATTTACAGAAGGAAATGCAGAAGTACCAATTAAAGAAAATTCTGTGAAATTATTAAATGCTGATGGAACAGAAGCAAATGGCCCAGTTGATGCTTTAGATGAAAAAGGAAATAAAGTAGGGGAATACACAGTAAACCCAGCAACAGGTGAAGTAACATTCACACCAACAGATAAAACTTACACTGGAAAAGTTGTACCAGCTAAAGTACAAGCAGAAGATAAAAACGGAACTAAAGTAAATACTACTTATACTCCACATATCGTAGGTGTAACACCTAGTGCAACTCCAGCTCAATCTTCGGGTATCCAAGGACAAACACAAGATGGAACTGTATCATTTGCACCTGGTGAAACAACAGTAGAAGGTGAGAAAAAATCAGTACCAATTAAAGCTAACTCAGCGGTTCTACTTGATGCTTCAGGTAACCCAGTAGCTCCTGGTACTCCAGTAGATGCTTTGGATCCAGATGGAAACAAAGTAGGTGAATACACAATTGACCCAGCTACTAACAAAGTAACATTTACACCAACGAATAAAGAATACAAAGGTAAAGTACAACCAGTTAAAGTACAAGCAGAAGACGAAAACGGAACTAAAGTTAATACAACTTACACTCCAAGTATCGTAGGTGTAACACCAACGGCAACTCCATCAGAAACAACTGATGTACAAGGTGTTGAACAATCGAAAGAAGTTACATTCAAACCTGGTAAAGCAACTGTTAACGGTATTGAAAAAGAAGTGCCAATCGATACTACTTCGTACAAATTATTAGATGAAAATGGGCAACCGGTAGAATCAGTACCAGCTAAAAACCCAGCAGGAGATGTTATCGGTACTTACACACTTAAAGTTGTAGACGGTAAAGCAACTGCGGTATTTACACCAACTGATAAAACATATGCAGGTGAAGTTGAACCAGTTACGATTCAAGCCAAAGATACAAATGGAACTCCAGTAACAACAACTTACACTCCAAGCATCACTCCAGTTGAGCCTACAGGAACTCCAAAATCTACTGAAGGTGCACAAGGACAACCTCAAGAAGGATCTCCAACATTTACACCAGGTAACGATAAAGTTCCTATGAAGATTGATGCTGAACAACCAGCTAAATTAATCGATCCAGCTACTGGACAACCAACTGATGCAACAACAATTCCAGCAAAAGACGCTAACGGAAAAGAAGTTGGTACGTATACAATTGATCCAGCAACAGGTAAAGTGATATTTACGCCAAATAAAGACTTCGTAGGTACTCCAGTACCAGCAACAGTTCAAGCAAAAGATGCAAATGGAACTCCAACTACAGCTACTTATACACCAACTGTTAAACCAGTGACTCCTGTAGGTGTGAATACATTTACAGAAGATATTCAAGGTGCGCCTCAAAGTGGTAAACCAGAATTCAAGCCTGGTAAAACTACAATTGATGGTAAAGAAGTAGAAGTACCAATGGATGATAAAGTACCAGCAACATTCGAAGATGGTAAAACTGAAAAAGTTATTCCAGGAGAAGGAACTTATACAGTAGCTCCAGATGGAACTGTATCATTCAAACCAGACCCTCAATTCCATGGTAAAGGAACAACAATGACAGTTGTTCGTAAAGACCAAAATGGAACTCCAGTTACTGCAGAATACACAGCAGTAGTTAAACCAGCTACACCAGAAGGAACAGAAGTTCTAACTGCAGGTGTTCAAGGAAAAGTACAAAGTGGTAAACCAAACTTTGTTGGTGGTAAAGCAATCGTTAACGGTATTGAAAAAACTGTTGAAATCGATGAAACTAAACCAGCAACATTTGAAGATGGTTCAACAGAAAAAGTAATTCCAGGAGAAGGAAAATACACAGTAGCTGCAGACGGAACTGTAACATTTGAACCAGAAAAAGGCTTCGTTGGTAAAGGTACTGAATTAACTGTTAAACGTGTGGACAAAAATGGAACGCAAGCACTTGGTAAATACACAGCCGTAGTAATCGGTACAAAACCAACTGCAGAACCATCAGTAACTTCAGATATTCAAGGTCAAACTCAAAGCCAACCTGTTAAATTCAAAGGTGGGGTAGTTGAAGTTGAAAACCCAATGACGAAAGAAAAAACTGAAGAAACTGTAGGAATCGACCCAGATACTTACACATTATTAGATGATAAAGGTCAACCAGCTGAAAAAGTACCAGCTAAAGATACAAATGGTAAAGTAATTGGTGAATACACATTAACAAAAGAGCCTGGTAAAGACCCAGTTGCAGTATTCACTCCAACAGATAAATCTTACTCAGGAGAAGTTCAACCAGTAACGGTTCAAGCAAAAGATACAAATGGAACTCCAGTAACAACTACTTACACTCCAAATATTACGCCTGTTACCCCAACTGCTAAAGGAATAACTTCTGAAGGTGCACAAGGCCAAGAGCAAAGTGGAACTCCAACATTTACTGAAGGAAACACTAAGACTCCTATCGATCCTCAAGTACCAGCTAAATTAATCAATCCAGAAACTGGTGAACCAACTGACGAAACTTCAGTAGAAGTACCAGGAGAAGGAACTTACACAATTAACCCAAAAACTGGTGAAGTAACATTCAAACCAGAACCAAACTTCACAGGTAAAGCTGAAGGTGTTGAAGTTCAACGTAAAGATACAAACGGAACTCCAGCTACAGCTAAATACACACCAACTGTTAAACCAGTTACTCCAACATCAGATGACGTAATCTCTGAAGATGTACAAGGTGCTAAACAAACTGGAACTCCAGTATTTACAGCTGGTAAAACAACAGTTAATGGTCAAGAAGTAACTGTAGAAATCGACAAAACTGTTAAACCAACATTTGACGATGGAACAACAGAAAAAGTAGTACCAGGAGAAGGAACATATACAGTTGATGAAAATGGTGTAGTAACATTTACTCCAGAACCACAATTCACAGGTAAAGCTAGTGGAGTAACTGTTAAACGTGTGGATAAAAATGGAACAGAAGTAACTGCAAAATACACTCCAACTGTTAAACCAGTAACCCCAACTTCAGTTGATGAAGTAACTACTGATGTACAAGGTGCAACTCAAAAAGGTAAACCAGTTTTTGAAGCAGGTAAAACAACCATTAACGGTGTAGAAAAAACTGTAGAACTTGATGATACTAAACCAGCTACATTTGAAGATGGTTCAACTACAAAAGTTGTACCAGGAGAAGGAACTTACACAGTAGCTCCAGACGGAACTGTAACATTTACTCCTGAAAAGACCTTTACAGGTAAAGCTAGCGGAGTAACGGTTAAACGTGTGGACAAAAACGGAACACCAGTTACAGCGAAATACACTCCAGTAGTATTACCAGTAACTCCAAGTTCTAAAGATGTAACATCAATCGGTGATAAAGGTCAACCTCAATCAGAAACACCAGTATTTACACCAGGAACCACTAAAGTAAATGGTAAAACTGTAATAGTAGAGATTGATGACAAAGTAGCTCCAACATTCGAAGATGGAACAACTGAGAAGAAAGTACCAGGAGAAGGAACTTACACAATCGATGCGAACGGTAAAGTAACATTCGCTCCAGAGCCAAACTTCGTAGGAAAAGCGAAAGGTGTAACTGTGAAACGTGTAGATAAGAATGGAACACCAGTAACAGCTACTTACACTCCAACAGTATTAGGTAAAACAACTACGAAAGATGTAGTATCAGAAGGTGCTAAAAACACTCCACAATCAAATACTCCAGAATTCAAAGGTGATGTAGATACAAAAGTTCCAGCTAAATTAGTAGATCCAGAAACTGGAGAACCGACTGATGAACCAGTAGTAGTACCAGGAGAAGGAACATACACAATCGATGGAAATGGTAAAGTGACATTCACTCCAGAAGAAGGATTCGTAGGAACAGCAACACCTGTAGAAGTAGCTCGTAAAGATAAAAACGGAAGAACAGTTAGAGCTTCTTACACACCAACTGTACGTCCTGACACTAAATTTGTAGTCATAGGAAAAGATGGTGCAGAAACAGAACTTATCCCATCTAAAGATGGTAAAAAACCATCAGAAGCAATTCCAGGATACAAACTTGTTAAAACTGAAACGGATGAAAAAGGGAATACGAAACACATCTACGAACCAGTAACAACTAAACACGTAGATAGAAATGGAAACCCAATTCCAGGAACAGAAACAGAAGAAGGAACAACTCCAGCAAAAACTTCAAAAGAAGTTCCAGGATACAAAGTAGTAGAAACTCGTAAACTTCCAAATGGAGATACAGAATATGTTTACGAAAAAGTAACTACATCATTCGTAGATTCAGAAGGACACGTAATCGAAGGAACAACAACTGAGGAGGGAACAACGCCTAAGAAAGATATCCCAGGCTATAAATTTGTAGAAACTAGAACTACTGAAGACGGAGATACAGAACACGTTTACGAAAAAGTAACTACAACATTCAAAGATAAAGATGGAAATGTAATTCCAGGAACAACAACTGAAGACGGTGAACAACCTAAGAAAGATATTCCAGGTTACCGCTTCGTAGAGACTAAGAAACTTCCAAATGGCGATGTAGAACACGTTTATGAGAAAGTTAAGACAAGTTACAAGGATAAAGACGGAAACGAAATTCCAAACTATCCAACAGAAGACGGCGAACAACCTAAGAAAGATATCCCAGGTTATCGTTTCGTAGAAACTAAGAAACTTCCAAATGGTGATGTGGAGCATGTCTACGAAAAAGTAACAACTCCAGCACCAACTCCATCAGTAAATCCATATAATCCAACACCAATTACAGAAAAAGTGTTAACAACATTTGTAGATGAAAATGGTGAATTGATTATTCCTGATGAAAATGGTTCACATCCACGTAAATCATTAGAAGGCTATGAGTTAGTTCGTACAGAAACAGATGCGAATGGAAATGTTCGCAATGTTTACCGTAAGGTGAAATCTCAAACACCAGTACAACCAGTTGAGCCAGCTACTCCAGCAATGCCTGAACAGCCAGCTAAACCTCAAGTACCGGCTACTCCAGCACAACCAGTACAAGCAACAGCAGTGAAAGAAGCTGAAGGTAAGCGTGAATTGCCAAATACTGGTACAGAAGACCATGCTAACCTTGCAGCACTTGGACTTCTCGGAGTATTGAGTGGATTTGGTCTTGTAGCTCGCAAGAAGAAAGAAGATTAAGTGAAACAATTTCTAATTAGCTAATCTAATCCGCATCAAATAGAAAACCGATGATTTATTTCATCGGTTTTTTGGCTCTTAGCTAACTTTAAATGAAAATTTTTAACAGCTAAATCAGAAATTCTAAATGAATTTAGTTGAGATTGGTATTCAATATACTTTTAAATATTTAAATATTGAAATACAGATGATAAAATATTTTTGAAAAAAATCAAACGGATTTAATTGATAAATATACAAAAATAAAATATATAGAAATGAAAATCAATTCAAAATAATATACGTTTATACAATGTCGGCGGATTCAAAAATGTGTTGAAATCTCAAAAAATAGTGGAAAAAGTTAAAAAATGTTGATTTTTTTATATAATTCAGACAATTTTTACTATTTTTTAGAGAATGACATAGATAAAAATTGAAATTTTCATGTTATTTTCAAACAGATAAATTGAATATATCCAGCTAGTGTGATAGAATGAATATACATGTTTCGGAAAAATATAGTACTTGAGGCAATTCCTTCATTTATAAATGAAATGAAGGGGTTTTGGTTTTTACTATATCTATAAACATGATATAAAACAAAAGGAGGTTGTTAGTCTCGATGAAAGGCAAGCAACAACAAGATTTTAGAGTAGAAAAATACATCCGTTATGGGATTCGTAAATATAGCTTTGGAGCAGCATCGGTAGCTATTGCAGCTGGTTTGATGTTTCTTGGAAATGGTGCAGTATTAGCCTCAGAAACAGCGGTAAATGGAAACATTTCTGATGTGGCAGTAGTATCACCTAATGCTGAAGAGAACGGAGAAACGGCTAAAGTAGAAACTGCGAAGGAAGTAAAAGTAGAAGAAGCTAAACCTGAAGTAGTGACTCCTAAAGTAGAAGAGTCTAAAAAGGAAGATGCACTAAAAACTGCTGAAGCAGTTACAAAAGAAGAAGTTGCTCCTAAACTAGACAAGTCTCAACTTGAGTCTTATGTGAATGAAGTAGCTGGGAAACTCGCTGCTGGAAAATATGCAAACAAGACAGACGAAAGTTTGGCTCTTTTGAGTGCTGACTTGGAGTCAGCTAAGGCAGCTCTTTCAAGTGCTACAAGTCAAGATGAGTTAAAAGCTGCTTACAACAAACTTGTAACGACTGTAAACTCAAAACTAAAAAATAAACCAGTTGAGAAAAAAGAAACTCCAGCAGTTGACACTACAAATGGTAAAGAAACTGTAGGGAAGAAAACAGAAAATACTGAGAAAAAGTCTGATTCAAACGCTATCGAAAATACAGGCTCAAAAGATGAACGTAATGGAAAAGAAATCGAAAAAGGATCTAACTTACGTTCTGCAAATGAAGGATATACATATTCTTCAACAGAATTAAGAAAGAAAAATGGGGAGTTTGCTACAGCGACAGGTAAATCTTACTATGAACTTGATGGCAACTCAACATACCGTATTTATGTTCATGGATATCAATCTGAGAATACAGAACAACCAGAAGCTGTGAACTCAGTTGCTGGTAAAAATGGTCGTACGGATATTCCATTATCTAGAGAAGAAGCACAAAAATTAGGTGAAGAAGCTGAACTATGGAAAGGTAAATTACGTCCGACAGGAAGTACTATAGTAGGTACATTAGATCAAAATGCACAGTATGGATCTAATGGAGCATATGAATTCCTTGCAACAGAAATTTATGGATATACTTATGAACAAGGAAATCACTACATTTATGTAACTGATGTAAAGAAACGTTTTAGTCTTTCTGATGCCGCTACTGCAGCAGGATATAAGATTACAAATATTGAATTAACTAACTTAATCCCGGGTGCTGCTTATAATGAAAAAGCGGATACAATTGAAGGATATGTATCATCAAGCATTCAAAATGGTGTATACGATATGCGTTATAAAGTAACTGTGTCAAAACCAGATGGAACAACACAAGTAATGGATTTCCAAAACTTACGTTCAGGATGGATGGGCTGGCAAGATACAACTGCACCATTAATTCAAGGTTCATCTAAATTAGTCACTATTGGAGATGAAGTAAGTCATGATATTAAATATGTTGATAATGATGCGATGACACGTGATGATGCTACTAATTATACAGTTAACGGTGAACGAGTAATCGCTGGTGCAAAAACAGTAAATAAAGGGATTTATAATGCTACTTTTACTGCTAAAGATGGATCAACATTGACAACTATGAATGGACCACGTCCAGTTACAGCTCACACAACTGTAAATGGTACTTATGCAAAAAATGGAGAAAAAACTACTATTAATGATGTAATCCCAGGTTTAGATTATACTCCACAAACTGGGTTAATTACAGGGACAGCAACGGAATCTGGAATTTTCACAGCGGCTGTTTTAGCAAAAGACTATAATAATGCTACAATTGCAGGTAATTCAAATCAATGGAATATGAATGGTCAAGAAGCGCATGAAAATATTACGATTGCGGTAGCTCCTAAGATTACAGTTAAGAATGTTGAAGCTTATGCAACAACTGTACCTGTAACGATTTCAAAAGGTGCAAATACTGCGGAAATTACAATGCCAGATGGAACAGTGACGAAACTTGTAGTTAAAGATGGCAATTGGACAGTAGCTGCAGGTACTACAAATGCAGCAGTACAAGAAGGAGCAGTACTAGCAGCGGCATCAACTTCAGGAGATTCAACCATTAATTTAGCAGTAACTCCAGAATCCACAAAATACGTAGGTGTAGATAGTATTGCAGCGAAAGCAACTACAGATAGAGTGCATGCTAATTTACAACGTGAAGTATATACTGTTAAAGGGGTAAATAATAAAGAATATACAGCTACATTTAACAGTGCTACTGGTAAATATAATTTACCAACTGAGGATGCGTATCAATTAGTAGACAATGGCAATGGAACTTCTACATTAACTGAAAGACGTGTGTATACTGATGTGAAAGCAAACGGAGATATTGATTACATCGTATATGAATTCACTCGTACATGGAGTGCAACTTCTAATGCAGCTAACTTAGTAGATAAGATTGCTGAAATTCGTGAAAAAGGAAAAGTTACAGAAGTAGGAGATGTTACTCGTACCGTAACTAATGTTCCGAAAATGCAAGTAGCCAATGCTCAAGGTACTATTGTAACTGTAAATTATGATTCAGTATCTAAACAATGGACAGCCTCTGATGGTTCAACCGTTACAGCTACTGAATCAAACGCAGGATGGAAACTTGAAACGACTTCTGGTTTCAAAGGGTATGTATCATACCGTGAAGCATCTTCTACAGATGTAGCATCAATTCAAAATGCTAAACCAACAGGAACTTCAACAAGTTATTCAGAATCAAAAGGTTCATCAGTAGACTTAATTAAATCTACCAAAGCAAATGTAGCATTCGCAGATACAATCGATGATAAAACATCAGTAACAGATTCAGATACGATTAAAACAAAAGTAACAGCAACTGCACCAGACGGTACAGTAACTACTTTTAACGGAGCTCAAGCAGAAGAAACAGCTTATATTCAAGCTCAACGTACAGCTGCAGAAAAATCACAATTAGCAGCAAATGCTATTAAAGATGCACATACAGCTGCTAATGAATTAGCAAATCTACAAGAATTATTAGATCGTCAAACTAGTATTGAAGAAGATGCTAAAAAAGCATTAGATAATCTTAAATTACGTTCTATTTCTCCAACAGCTCAAGCTTTAGCTGAAGAAAAACTTGAAAGAGTTAGAGAATATAAAGCTTCACTTCAAGCTGAGTTGGAAAAAGCTAAAACTAAGTTAGATACACTGAAAACTACTGAGACTACATCCCGTGATGAAGCTGTTGCGGCTGAAAAAGCTGTAGAAACAGCACGTACAGCTCTTAAAACAGCTGCAGAAGCAAACTTGGCTCGAGCTAATGCTTATGTATTATCTCAAAAAGGGCGTTACAAAGTAACAGCGAGAGCAGTAGACTCAAACGGTGTTGTAACAACTCCAACAGTAGATGGAACAGAGTCTGGTGAAGTTACAGAAGATGCAGTAGCAGAAACAACTTACTACATCGTAGTAACAGATCCAGAGAAATCATCAGGAGCTCAAGGTCAAAAACAAATTGACTCAATTGCAGATAATTTCAATGATGGAAAAGAAGGAACTACAGTATCAGATTTCAAACTAGTAGATCCAACGACAGGAAATAAAGTTGCTTCTGTAACAACTAAAGAAGGAACTTACACAGTCGATTCAACAACAGGAGAAGTAAGTTTCACTCCAGCAGAAGGCTTTGTAGGAACAGCTACACCGATAAAAGTTTCAGCAAATGTAACATTCAATGATGAGTCAGGAAATCCAGTAACAGTAGCGACAGAAAATACATATACACCAACTGTATATGGAGTTCAACCATCAAAAGATGAAACTACAGGAAAGCAGGGTCAAACTCAAACATCTAAATCAGGAAAAGATCGCTTCTCTGAGTTAAATACAGCAACAAACACTCTAGATGGAACAAATGTAGACTGGACAACAGCAGCATACTCTCTAGAAGGAGCTAATGAAAAAGGCAAAGTGGTAGTTGAAGGAGAAGGAACATACTCAATCGATCCAACAACAGGTGTAGTAAGATTCGAACCACTTCCAACATTTACAGGAGAAGGTAAAGGTGTTAATGTACAAGTATCAGTAACAGCGACTGATTCAGAAGGAAATAAAGTTCCAGTTACTTCAAAAGGTAAATATACACCAACAGTAACACCAGTAACCCCAACAGCAGCACCATCTACTTCAACTGGTGTTCAAGGTGAAATTCAAAAAGGAACACCAACATTTACAGAAGGAAATACAGAAGTACCAATTAAAGAAAACTCTGTAAAACTTCTCAATGCAGATGGAACAGAAGCAAATGGACCAGTAGATGCTTTAGATGAAAAAGGTAATAAGGTTGGTGAATACACTGTTAACCCAGCGACAGGAGAAGTAACCTTCAAACCAACAGACAAATCTTACACTGGACCAGTACAAGCAGCTAAAGTTCAAGCTGAAGATAAGAATGGAACAAAAGTTTCAACAACATACACTCCAAATATCGTAGGAGTAACACCAACAGCAACTCCAGATGAATCAGCAGGAGTACAAGGTGAAACACAAGAAGGAACAGTATCATTTGCACCAGGTGAAACAACAATTGGTGGTGAGAAGAAATCAGTTCCAATCAAAGCAAACTCAGCTAAATTGTTGAATGCAGATGGAACAGAAGCAAATGGGCCAGTCGATGCATTAGATGAGAATGGTAAAAAGGTTGGTGAATACACAATTGATCCAGCTACTAACAAAGTAACCTTCACACCAACTAATAAGACTTATGTTGGTAAGGTTCAACCAGCTAAAGTTCAAGCTGAAGACGAAAATGGAACAAAAGTTTCGACAACTTATACCCCAACAATTGTAGGAGTAACTCCAACATCTACGCCAGCTACAACAACAGATGTACAAGGTAAAACTCAAGAAAGCACAGTTTCATTTGAAGCTGGTAAGACAACGATTGACGGTAAAGAGAAATCTGTAAAAATCGATCCAGATACTTACACACTTCTAGATGAAGATGGAAAACCAGCTAAAGAGGTACCAGCTAAAGATCCAGAAGGAAACGTAATTGGCAAATATACTCTTAAAACTGTAGATGGAAAAGCTGTTGCAGTATTCGAGCCAACAGATAAAACATATTCAGGAGATGTACAACCAGTACGCGTTCAAGCTAAAGATAAAAATGGAACAGCTGTAGAAACAACTTACACACCGAAGATTACTCCTGTAACACCAACAGCAGAAGCAGCTAAATCAGAAGCTATCCAAGGTGACACTCAAAAAGGAACACCTTCATTCGTTCCTGGAGACAACATTGCTCCAATTAAAGAGAATTCATACAAACTTCTAGATAAAGAAGGAAATGAAGTTCCAGCAGGACAAACAACTCCAGCTTATGCTGAAGACGGAGTAACGCCAGTAGGTACTTACTCAATCGATCCAGCAACAGGAGAAGTAACCTTCACACCAACAGATAAATCATACACTGGTAAAGTAACACCAGCTAATGTTCAAGCAGAAGACACAAATGGGACTAAAGTTTCAACAACTTATACTCCATCAATCATTCCTGCCCAACCAGAAGCAGAACCAGTTAAAACTGTAGATGTTCAAGGTGCAACTCAAACAGGCAAACCAGAATTCCAAGGCGGAACAGCTATGGTTAACGGTGAAGAGAAAACTGTAGAAATGGACGATACAGTACCAGCTAAATTGGTAGATCCTAAGACTGGAGATAAAGTAGATTCATTAACTGTTGAAGGCGAAGGAACATACACAGTAGCTCCAGACGGCACAGTAACCTTCAAGCCAGAACCAAAATTCACAGGTGTAGCTAAAGGTGTTGAAGTAGTTCGTCAAGATAAGAACGGAACTCCAGCTAAAGCAACCTACACACCAGAAGTTAAACCAGTAACACCAACTGGAACAGACGCTGTAACAGAAGATGTTCAAGGTTCAACTCAAACAGATAAACCTGAATTCAAGGGTGGAACAGTAACAATCGATGGTGAAGAGAAAAAGGTTGATATCAATGAAGATAAACCAGCTAAATTGGTTGATCCAAAAACAGGAAATCCAGTTGATTCAGTAACCATCGAAGGCGAAGGAACATACACAGTAGCTCCTGACGGAACAGTTACCTTTACACCAGCGAAGAACTTCACAGGTAAGGGAACTGGTGTCACAGTTAAACGCGAAGATAAGAACGGCACACCAGTAACAGCTAAGTACACACCAGTTGTAAAACCAGCAACACCAACAAGTTCAGATGTTATCACTACAAATGTTCAAGGTGTAATTCAAGAAGGAACACCAACATTTGAAGGTGGAAAAGTAACTGTAAACGGTAAAGAAAAAACTGTTGAAATCGATGAAACTGTAAAACCAACATTTGACGATGGCACAACTGAGAAGAAAGTACCAGGCGAAGGAACTTACACAATCGACGAGAACGGTAAAGTAACCTTCACACCAGAGAAAACATTCACTGGTCAAGCAACAGGTGTAACAGTTAAACGTGTTGACAAAAATGGAACACCAATCACAGCTAAGTACACTCCAGTAGTCGTTCCAGTAACTCCAACCTCAAAAGATTCTGAATCAGAAGGTCCTAAAGGACAAACTCAATCAGGAACACCAACATTTGAAGGTGGTAAAGTTACAATCAACGGTAAGGAAGTTCCAGTTGAAATCGATGAAACTGTTAAACCAACATTTGACGATGGCACAACTGAGAAGAAAGTACCAGGTGAAGGAACATACACTATCGATGAAAACGGTAAAGTAACCTTCACACCAGAACCTGACTTCGTAGGAAAAGCTAAAGGTGTAACAGTTAAACGTGTAGATAAGAACGGTACACCAGTAACAGCTAAGTACACTCCAACAGTACATCCAGATACTTCACATGTTGATAAAGACGGTAACCCTCTTTCACCAACAGAAGACGGAACTAAACCATCTAAAGATATCCCAGGATATAAAGTAGTTAAAACTGAAATCGACGAAAAAGGAAATACAAAACATATCTATGAAAAAGTGACAACAACTCACAAAGATAAAGATGGTAATGTAATTCCAGGAACAACTACTGAGGAAGGTACAACTCCTAAGAAAGATATTCCAGGTTACCGCTTCGTAGAGACTAAGAAACTTCCAAACGGCGATATCGAACACGTTTATGAGAAAGTTAAGACAAGTCACAAGGATAAAGACGGAAACGAAATTCCAAACTATCCAACAGAAGACGGCGAACAACCTAAGAAAGATATCCCAGGTTACCGCTTCGTAGAGACTAAGAAACTTCCAAACGGCGATATCGAACACGTTTATGAGAAAGTTAAGACAAGTCATAAGGATAAAGACGGAAATGAAATTCCAAACTATCCAACAGAAGACGGCGAACAACCTAAGAAAGATATCCCAGGTTACCGCTTCGTAGAGACTAAGAAACTTCCAAACGGCGATATCGAACACGTTTATGAGAAAGTTAAGACAAGTCATAAGGATAAAGACGGTAACGAAATTCCAAACTATCCAACAGAAGACGGCGAACAACCTAAGAAAGATATTCCAGGCTACCGCTTCGTAGAGACTAAGAAACTTCCAAATGGCGATACAGAGCACGTTTATGAGAAAGTTAAGACAAGTCACAAGGATAAAGACGGAAATGAAATTCCAAACTATCCAACAGAAGATGGCGAACAACCTAAGAAAGATATCCCAGGTTACCGCTTCGTAGAGACTAAGAAACTTCCAAATGGCGATGTAGAACATGTTTACGAAAAAGTAACACCACCAGCTCCAACACCTTCACCTGTTCCTCAACCAAATCCAGGTAAGCAAAACACAACTACTTGGACTGATGAGAATGGAAATCCATTGAAACCAACTGAGCCAGGTTCTAAAGAACCAGGAACAGTTCCAGGTTACGAATATGTGAAGACAGTGACAGATTCAAATGGAAATATCAGACATATCTTCAGAAAAGTTCAAACACCAACTCCAGTTGATCCAACTCAACCAGTACAACCAGTTGAGCCAGCTACTCCAGCAATGCCTGAACAGCCAGCTAAACCTCAAGTACCGGCTACTCCAGCACAACCAGTACAAGCAACAGCAGTCAAAGAAGCTGAAGCTAAGCGTGAATTGCCAAATACTGGTACAGAAGACCATGCTAGCCTTGCAGCACTTGGACTTCTCGGAGTATTGAGTGGATTTGGTCTTGTATCTCGCAAGAAGAAAGAAGACTAAGCTTTCTAATTGATATGATTTGTTTACAATGAATATATCTGTTTAAACCTGATGAATCATTCGATTCATCAGGTTTTTTCTGGCTCTTTGTCAACTGTAGGGGGTAGAAGGAAAGCTAAACTCGAGAAAGGACACATTTCGTCCTTTCTTTTTTTGAGTATAACAGCCATGTCGTTCATCTAAGATGTAAGTACTCCGTGGTTACCATCTACTAGTGAACCTATATGCGTAAACTACGTGAGCAATTGAATTCGAACTAGAAAGTTAATTAATAGATTTATGCTATAATCATGGCAGACTGTATGCGTTTGATTATAGTTCATCAAAAACTAGATTAGAATTGTCAGATAATATCATTTTATGTTATAATGAAGAAAAAACAGAGGTGTTCAAATGTCAGAAGCAGGTCATAAGTTTTTAGCAAAATTGGGGAAAAAACGCTTACGTCCAGGTGGAAAACGTGCCACAGATTGGTTAATTGCAGAAGGAGGATTTTCAAAAGAAAAGAGAATACTAGAGGTTGCGTGTAATAGGGGAACTACAGCAATTGAGTTGGTACAGCGTTTTGGTTGTAAGATAACTGCTATTGATATGGATGCTCAAGCTTTAGAAGTGGCTAAAAAATCTGCTGAAACGGCAGGTGTTGCTCATTTGATCAAGTTTGAAAGAGCAAATGCAATGAAACTTCCTTATGAAGATGCTAGTTTTGATATTGTTATAAATGAAGCTATGCTGACTATGCAAGCCGATCAAGCTAAGAAAAAATGTGTAATGGAATATCTAAGGGTTTTAAAACCTGAAGGTCTTCTCTTGACACATGATGTGCTTCTTAAGGAAGCTAAAGAGTCTGTCAGACAGGAACTGTCACAAGCAATTCATGTAAATGTAGGTCCTTTAACTCAAGATGGTTGGGAACAGGTGATGATAGAATCAGGTTATTGTGATGTGAAAGTATTGACTGGTGAAATGACATTAATGAAATTATCAGGTATGATTTATGACGAAGGTTGGCTAGGAACTTTGAAAATTTGCGTAAATGCTTGTAAAAAGGAGAATAGAAAGCAGTTTTTAACTATGTATAAAATGTTTGATAAGAATAAAAAGAACTTGGGATTTATTGCGATGGCTAGTTATAAATCGTCAAATCGTTAGATAATCATTGAAGTTAAGTTTTCCTTTTTTCTTTCTTAAAAAATATGCTATAATAGAGAGTAAAAAACTTTGAAAGAAAGAAAAAGATGAATTTAAAAGATTACATTGCAACAATTGAAAATTATCCAAAGGAAGGGATTACCTTCCGTGATATCAGTCCTTTGATGGCTGATGGGAATGCTTATAGCTATGCTGTTCGTGAAATTGTTCAGTATGCTACTGACAAGAAAATTGACATGATTGTAGGTCCTGAGGCTCGTGGTTTTATCGTGGGCTGTCCAGTTGCGTTTGAGTTAGGAATTGGTTTTGCACCTGTTCGTAAACCAGGTAAATTACCGCGCGAAGTCATTTCTGCTGACTACGAAAAAGAATACGGTGTTGATACCTTGACTATGCACGCGGATGCCATCAAGCCAGGTCAACGTGTTCTTATCGTAGATGACCTCTTGGCAACAGGTGGAACTGTTAAGGCAACTATCGAGATGATTGAAAAACTTGGTGGTGTTGTAGCAGGTTGTGCCTTCCTTGTTGAATTGGATGAATTGAACGGCCGTGAAAAAATCGGTGACTACGATTACAAGGTTCTTATGCATTATTAATGAAAAACAGTCCTTAGGACTGTTTTCTCTACATTAGGGTATAAAAATAGACTATAGCTAGTTAGAGAAAAAGTATAATTGAAAACTATATCTTCTTGCAGTATAATAAAAGGACTAGATGTTTGAGATTTAGTTTCATACTCAATGAAAATCAAAGAGCAAACTAGGAAACTAGCCGCAGGCTGCTCAAAGTACAGCTTTGAGGTTGCAGATAAAACTGACGAAGTCAGCTCAAAACACTGTTTTGAGGTTGCAGATAGAACTGACGAAGTCAGTAACATATATCTACGGCAAGGCAACGTTGACACGGTTTGAAGAGATTTTCGAAGAGTTTCAAACATATGCAATTATTCCTGAAAGAGTACAGTTAGGAGAGGGTTATGCCGATTCGAATTGATAAAAAATTACCAGCTGTTGAGATTTTACGGACAGAGAACATCTTTGTCATGGATGATCAACGTGCGGCCCACCAAGATATCCGTCCCTTGAAGATTTTAATCTTAAATCTCATGCCACAGAAAATGGTCACAGAGACCCAGTTGTTGCGCCATTTGGCGAATACGCCCTTGCAACTGGATATTGATTTTCTTTATATGGAAAGCCACCGTTCTAAGACAACTCGTTCAGAGCACATGGAGACCTTTTATAAAACTTTTCCTGAAGTTAAGGACGAGTATTTTGATGGGATGATTATCACGGGTGCTCCAGTTGAGCATTTACCATTTGAGGAAGTGGACTATTGGGAGGAATTTAGTCAGGTAATCGAGTGGTCCAAGACCCATGTCTATTCGACCCTTCATATCTGTTGGGGTGCTCAGGCGGGACTCTATCTGCGTTATGGGGTTGAAAAATACCAGATGGACAGTAAGTTATCAGGTATTTATCCTCAGGACACCTTAAAGGAAGGTCATCTTCTCTTTAGAGGTTTTGACGATAGTTACGTATCACCTCATTCTCGGCACACGGAGATTTCTAAGGAAGATGTCTTAAACAAAACCAATCTCGAGATTTTATCAGAAGGACCTCAGGTTGGGGTTTCGATTTTGGCTAGTCGTGATTTACGAGAAATTTATAGTTTTGGGCATTTGGAGTACGACCGTGATACCTTGGCAAAAGAGTATTTCCGAGATTGTGACGCAGGTTTAAATCCACATATTCCAGAAAATTACTTTAAGGATGATGATGTCAACCAGACACCTTGCCTTTGTTGGTCTTCATCTGCAGCCCTCTTTTTCAGTAACTGGGTAAACTATGCGGTCTATCAGGAGACGCCTTTTGACTGGAGAAAGATAGAAGATGATGCATCTGCATATGGGTATTTATAAGAGGAATCATGACATATTTAGACGCTTTTAAATCAGGGAACTTGGTTTTACCGAGTGCTCTGCTCTTGCATTTTAAGGAACTCTTTCCTTCCAGCGATGATTTTCTGGTCTGGCAATTTTTCTATTTGCAAAATACGACAGGTTTGAAAGAAATGTCTCCAAGCCAGATTGCCGAAAGGATTGGCAAGGAAATTTCAGATGTCAACCAGTCCATTTCTAATCTGACAGAAAGGGGACTGCTTCAGTATCGTACTATCGAATTAAATGGCGAAATCGAATTGCTTTTTGATGCTAGTTTGGCATTGGAACGTTTGGATAATTTGCTTGGAGCTGCTCATTCAAGTTCAGACCAGTTGACACCTCAAAATCAGCTTAAGAATTTGGTGGAAACTTTCCAGCAGGAGTTGGGACGCTTGTTGACTCCTTTTGAGATTGAGGATTTGACTAAGACACTAAAGGAAGATGGAACCAGTGCTGATTTGATTAAGGAAGCTCTTCGTGAAGCTGTTTTGAATGGAAAGCCAAACTGGAAGTATATTCAGGCGATTTTGAGAAACTGGCGTCATGAAGGTATCAAGAGTGTGGCTCAAATCGAGGCCAAGCGGGCAGAGAGAGAAGCAAGCAATCCTCAGTTGACACAGCTATCGACAGATTTCAGAAATGCTATGGATCTCTGGAAGGATTGATCGTTACAAGCAGGCTTGAAATCCGAGTAAGATTTGCAAGCTGTGTATAATTGTGATAAAATAAGTAGAAAATAAATTGAAAAAAGAGGTATGTGAAATGTCACGTAAACCATTTATCGCTGGTAACTGGAAAATGAACAAAAATCCAGAAGAAGCTAAAGCATTCGTTGAAGCAGTTGCATCAAAACTTCCTTCATCAGATCTTGTTGAAGCAGGTATCGCAGCTCCAGCTCTTGATTTGACAACGGTTCTTGCTGCTGCAAAAGGTTCAAACCTTAAAGTTGCTGCTCAAAACTGCTACTTTGAAAATGCAGGTGCTTTCACTGGTGAAACAAGCCCACAAGTTTTGAAAGAAATCGGTACTGACTATGTTGTTATCGGTCACTCAGAACGCCGTGACTACTTCCATGAAACTGACGAAGATATCAACAAAAAAGCAAAAGCAATCTTTGCAAACGGTATGCTTCCAATCATCTGTTGTGGTGAGTCACTTGAAACTTACGAAGCTGGTAAAGCTGCTGAATTCGTAGGTGCTCAAGTATCTGCTGCATTGGCTGGATTGACTGCTGATCAAGTTGCTGCATCAGTTATCGCTTATGAGCCAATCTGGGCTATCGGTACTGGTAAATCAGCTTCACAAGACGATGCACAAAAAATGTGTAAAGTTGTTCGTGACGTTGTAGCTGCTGACTTCGGTCAAGAAGTGGCGGACAAAGTTCGTGTTCAATACGGTGGTTCTGTTAAACCTGAAAACGTTGCTTCATACATGGCTTGCCCAGACGTTGACGGTGCCCTTGTAGGTGGTGCGTCACTTGAAGCAGAAAGCTTCTTGGCTTTGCTTGACTTTGTAAAATAATCAGTAGCAAAAGCTAGGTGGAACAGCATTGAGATGTCTGTTCCATTTTTTATAGGAGAGGAAAGATTGAAAACAAAGATTGGAAAAATTGGATTAGCAAGTATCTTTTTACTAGGCTTGGCAGTTAGTCATGTCGCTGCAAATGAAACCGAAGCTTCAAAAACTTCGCAGGATACAACGACAGTTTCAAGTAGTTCAGAGCAAAATCAGTCTTCTAATAAAACTCAAACGAGTGCAGGTGTAAAGACCACTGCTTCTGCCCACTGGGAGGGAGATTATTATGTAAAGGCTGATGGTTCCAAAGCCAAGAGTGAGTGGATTTTTGATAACTACTATAAGGCTTGGTTTTATATTAAGTCAGACGGTCGTTATGCTCAAAATGAGTGGCAGAGCAATTACTACCTAAAATCAGGTGGTTATATGGCTAAGAATGAATGGGTTTATGATAACGCCTATAAGAATTGGTTTTACCTGAAGTCTGATGGTTCTTATGCTAACCAGGAATGGCATTCTGTTGGAGGTAAATGGTACTATTTTAAAAAATGGGGCTATTTAGCTAAAAGTCAATGGCAGGGAAGTTATTTCCTAAATAGTCAAGGTGCTATGATGCAAAATGAATGGCTTTATGATCCAGCATATTCGTCTTATTTCTATCTCAAGTCCGATGGTTCTTATGCAAATCAAGAGTGGCAAAAGATAGACGGCAAGTGGTACTATTTCAAGAAGTGGGGGTACATGGCTCAAGATGAGTGGCATGGGGACTACTATCTTACTGAAAGTGGTGCTATGGCAACAGGTGAGTTAATTATGGATGATGCTCGCTATATTTTTTCTGACTCAGGTGAGTTAAAAGAAAAGAAAGACTTGAATGTTGGCTGGGTTCACCGAAATGGCAGACGTTATTTCTTTAACCATCGTGAAGAACAAGTTGGGACTGATCAAGTTAAAAAAGTTATCGATGTCAGTGAACATAATGGTCGTATCAGTGACTGGAAAAAAGTCATCGATGATAATGGAGTAGATGGAGTCATTGTTCGTTTGGGCTATAGTGGAACTGAGGACAAGGAATTGGCTCATAATATTAAGGAGTTAAACCGTCTTGGAATTCCTTACGGTGTTTATCTTTATACCTATGCCGAAAATGAAACAGATGCTGAGAATGATGCTAAGCAGACTATTGAACTCTTGAAGAAATACAAGATGAACTTGTCTTATCCAATCTACTATGATGTTGAAAATTGGGAGTATTTAAATAAGACCAAGAAAGCTCCGACCGACACAGCTACTTGGGTTAAAATTATCAATAAATATATGGAAACCATGAAGCATGCTGGTTACCAAAACGTGAAAGTTTATAGCTATCGTCAACTTTTGCAAACTCGTTTGAATCATCCTGATATTTTACAACATGTAAACTGGGTTGCAGCTTATACGGATGCGCTTGATTGGAATAATCCTCATTATTCAGGAGAAAAAGGATGGCAATATACTTCATCTGACTCTCTTAAAGGGATTCGAGGACGTGTGGATGTTAGCGTCTGGTATTAAGATGTAAAACTGAGAAAAGAGTGTACATTTGTATGCTCTTTTCTTTATTTTATCGCAGTTAAGGGAGTTTGAAAGGGACTGTGTTTTATTCTAAAAAATTCTTAAATTATCAGTCTATTGCAACTTTTCTCATGTGAGTCATTTGGCTTGCTATTGGTTTTACTTAGTAGTATACTAAGGTAGTAATCATTAAGAAGTGGTTACAAAAAATAATAAACGAGGTAAAATAAAATGGTAGAATTGAAAAAAGAAGCAGTAAAAGACGTAACATCATTGACAAAAGTAGCGCCAGTAGCATTGGCAAAAACAAAGGAAGTATTGAACCAAGCTGTTGCTGATTTGTACGTAGCTCACGTTGCTTTGCACCAAGTACACTGGTATATGCGCGGTCGTGGTTTTCTTGTGTGGCATCCAAAAATGGATGAATACATGGACAGCCTTGATGGCTATCTTGACGAAATCAGCGAACGTTTGATTACACTTGGTGGCAGCCCATTCTCTACTTTGACAGAATTCCTTCAACATAGTGAAATCGAAGAAGAAGCTGGTGAATACCGTAATGTTGAAGAAAGCTTGGAACGTGTCCTAGATGTTTATCGTTATCTCATCACTCTGTTCCAAAAAGCTTTGGATGTTACTGATGAAGAAGGTGATGATGTGACAAACGATATCTTTGTTGGTGCTAAAGCTGAACTTGAGAAAACGGTTTGGATGCTTGCGGCAGAACTTGGACAAGCTCCCGGTTTGTAAGAAATAGAATAATCATATAAAAATCTGTAGGATGCCTCTTACGGATTTTTTTCTATTCTGTAAGCTATTCCAAACCAGTCTTTTTTTGAGTTTTTTGATAAAATAGTACTATCAGTGAAAAGGATGGAAGCATGACTAAGAAAATCGTAGCTATTTGGGCCCAGGATGAAGAGGGTGTGATTGGTAAGGACAATCGTCTGCCTTGGCATTTACCAGCAGAACTGCAACACTTTAAAGAAACAACTCTGAATCATGCTATCTTGATGGGGCGTGTGACCTTTGACGGGATGGGGCGTCGCTTGCTTCCAAAACGGGAGACTTTGATTTTGACTCGTAACCCAGAAGAAAAGATAGATGGGGTTGCTACTTTTCACGATATCCAGTCTGTTCTAGACTGGTATCAGGGTCAAGACAAGAATCTCTATATTATCGGTGGGAAGCAAATTTTTCAGGCTTTTGAGCCCTACCTTGATGAAGTGATTGTGACTCAAATTCATGCTCGGGTGGAAGGAGATACCTATTTTCCTGAGGAGTTTGACTTGTCTCTTTTTGAGACGGTTTCAAGCAAATCTTATACCAAAGATGACAAAAATCCTTATGATTTTACCATCCAATACCGCAAGAGAAAGGAAGTCTAATGGAACGTAGTATATTTGGTTTTTTCACAGCCATGCTGTGTTTGGTCTGCTTACTTGCAGGAGTACAGGCTTTTCGTAAAAAGCGCTATGGACTTTCTGTCCTGCTCTGGTTAAATGCCTTTACCAATTTGGTCAATAGTATCCATGCTTTTTACATGACCTTATTTTAGATAGAATGACAGTATAGAATAGAACGGAAGGAAATCATGCCTACAAATAGGAATAATGATATGATGGTTTATTGCTCATTTTGTGGCAAAAGCCAGGAAGAAGTACAAAAAATAATCGCAGGTAACAACGCCTTTATCTGTAATGAATGTGTGGAGTTAGCCCAGGAGATCATTCGTGAGGAGTTGGCTGAGGAAGTCTTGGCAGACTTGTCTGAGGTACCAAAACCAATCGAACTCCTCCACATCTTGAATCACTACGTAATCGGTCAAGATCGTGCCAAACGTGCCTTGGCAGTAGCTGTATACAACCACTACAAACGCATCAATTTCCACGATACGCGTGAAGAGTCAGAAGATGTGGATTTGCAGAAATCAAATATCTTGATGATTGGCCCAACTGGTTCAGGGAAAACTTTCCTTGCTCAGACCTTGGCTAAGAGCTTGAATGTACCTTTTGCGATCGCAGATGCGACAGCTCTTACTGAGGCTGGTT
This sequence comes from Streptococcus sp. CL5.50, assembly GCF_049738015.1. Lineage (NCBI taxonomy): Bacteria > Bacillati > Bacillota > Bacilli > Lactobacillales > Streptococcaceae > Streptococcus > Streptococcus sp. CL5.50. Next base: position 28,285 of record NZ_JBKOTR010000002.1, on the reverse strand, counting down.
ATGTGGGTGAGGACGTGGAAAATATCCTCCTCAAACTCCTACAGGCTGCTGACTTTAACATCGAGCGTGCAGAGCGTGGGATTATCTATGTGGATGAAATTGACAAGATTGCTAAGAAAAGCGAGAACGTGTCTATCACACGTGATGTTTCTGGTGAAGGTGTGCAACAAGCCCTTCTCAAGATTATCGAGGGAACCGTTGCTAGCGTGCCGCCTCAAGGTGGACGCAAGCATCCACAACAAGAGATGATTCAAGTGGACACTAAAAATATCCTCTTCATTGTGGGTGGTGCCTTTGATGGCATTGAAGAAATCGTCAAACAACGTCTGGGTGAAAAAGTCATCGGATTTGGTCAAAATAATAAGGCGATTGACGAAAACAGCTCATACATGCAAGAAATCATTGCAGAAGATATTCAAAAATTTGGTATTATCCCAGAGTTGATTGGACGTTTGCCTGTCTTTGCAGCTCTTGAGCAATTGACGGTTGATGACTTGGTTCGCATCTTGAAAGAACCAAGAAATGCCTTGGTCAAACAATACCAAACCTTGCTTTCTTATGATGATGTTGAGTTGGAATTTGACGACGAAGCTCTTCAAGAGATTGCCAATAAAGCCATCGAACGTAAAACGGGTGCGCGTGGTCTTCGCTCGATCATCGAAGAAACCATGCTAGACGTCATGTTTGAAGTACCGAGTCAGGAAAATGTGAAATTGGTTCGCATCACTAAAGAAGCTGTCGATGGAACGGATAAACCAATCCTAGAAACAGCCTAGAGGTGACTATGGAACTTAATACACATAATGCTGAAATCTTGCTCAGTGCGGCTAATAAATCCCACTACCCACAGGATGAACTTCCAGAGATTGCTCTAGCAGGACGTTCAAATGTTGGTAAATCTAGCTTTATCAACACAATGCTGAACCGCAAGAATTTAGCCCGAACATCAGGTAAACCTGGTAAAACCCAGCTTCTTAATTTCTTTAACATTGACGACAAGATGCGCTTTGTGGATGTTCCTGGTTATGGCTATGCCCGTGTTTCTAAAAAGGAACGTGAAAAGTGGGGGCGAATGATAGAGGAGTACTTAACGACTCGGGAAAATCTCCGTGCAGTGGTCAGTCTAGTTGACCTTCGTCATGATCCGTCAGCAGATGATGTGCAGATGTACGAATTTCTCAAGTATTATGAGATTCCAGTCATCATTGTGGCAACCAAGGCGGACAAGATTCCTCGTGGTAAATGGAACAAGCATGAATCAGCAATCAAAAAGAAATTAAACTTTGACCCAAGTGACGACTTTATCCTCTTTTCATCTGTCAACAAGGCAGGGATGGATGAGGCTTGGGATGCAATCTTAGAAAAATTGTGAGGAAAAGAAAATGGCAAAAACAATTCATACAGATAAGGCCCCAAAGGCTATCGGACCATATGTTCAAGGAAAAATCGTTGGCAACCTTTTGTTTGCTAGCGGTCAAGTGCCCCTATCTCCTGAAACTGGGGAAATCGTTGGAGAAACGATCCAAGAACAGACAGAACAAGTCTTGAAAAACATCGGTGCTATTTTGGCTGAAGCAGGAACAGATTTTGACCATGTTGTCAAAACAACTTGCTTCTTGAGCGATATGAACGACTTTGTTCCTTTTAACGAGGTTTACCAAACGGCCTTTAAAGAGGAATTTCCAGCTCGTTCAGCAGTAGAGGTAGCTCGTCTTCCTCGTGATGTAAAAGTCGAAATCGAAGTCATCGCAGAGATTGGATAAGCTAGTTGAAGTTTGGTGTTGCCAAACTTCTTTTGATATAAGGAGAAAAAGATGACAAAGAAACAACTTCACTTGGTGATTGTGACAGGGATGAGTGGCGCAGGGAAAACAGTTGCTATTCAGTCCTTCGAAGATTTGGGTTATTTTACTATTGACAATATGCCGCCAGCTCTCTTGCCTAAGTTTTTGCAGTTGGTGGAAACAAAGGAAGACGACCATAAGTTGGCCTTGGTAGTGGATATGCGTAGCCGTTCTTTCTTTTCAGAAATTCAAGCTGTCTTGGATGAGTTGGAAAATCAAGATGATTTGGATTTCAAAATTCTCTTTTTGGATGCAGCTGATAAGGAATTGGTTGCTCGTTACAAGGAAACCAGACGGAGTCACCCACTAGCAGCAGACGGTCGTATTTTAGATGGAATCAAGTTGGAACGTGAACTCTTGGCACCTTTGAAAAATATGAGTCAAAATGTGGTGGATACGACTGAACTTACTCCTCGTGAGCTGCGTAAAACCCTTGCAGAGCAGTTTTCGGATCAAGAACAAGCCCAGTCTTTCCGTATCGAAGTCATGTCTTTCGGCTTTAAATATGGAATCCCGATTGATGCAGATTTAGTCTTTGATGTGCGCTTTTTGCCAAATCCATATTATCTTCCAGAACTGAGAAACCAAACGGGTGTGGATGAACCGGTTTATGATTATGTCATGAACCATCCTGAGTCAGAAGACTTTTATCAACATTTATTGGCCTTGATTGAGCCGATTTTGCCAAGTTACCAAAAGGAGGGGAAGTCTGTTTTGACTATTGCTATGGGATGTACGGGTGGACAACACCGTAGTGTGGCCTTTGCTAAACGTTTGGCGCAGGACTTATCCAAGAATTGGCCTGTCAATGAAGGGCATCGTGACAAAGAACGAAGAAAGGAAACGGTAAACCGTTCATGAGAAAACCAAAGATAACGGTGATTGGTGGAGGGACTGGGATCCCTGTCATTCTTAAGAGTCTGCGGGAAAAAGATGTGGAAATCGCTGCTATCGTAACGGTGGCGGATGATGGTGGTTCATCAGGTGAACTCCGAAAAAATATGCAACAATTGACACCGCCAGGTGATCTTCGCAATGTCCTTGTGGCCATGTCGGATATGCCTAAGTTTTATGAGAAAGTCTTTCAGTATCGCTTTTCTGAAGATGCTGGAGCCTTTGCTGGCCATCCATTGGGTAATCTCATTATCGCTGGCCTGTCAGAAATGCAGGGTTCGACCTATAATGCCATGCAGTTACTGAGCAAATTTTTCCATACAACTGGGAAGATTTATCCTTCCAGTGACCATCCCTTGACCCTTCATGCAGTCTTTCAGGATGGGACAGAAGTGGCTGGAGAGAGCCATATTGCAGACCATCCAGGCATGATTGACCATGTCTATGTGACCAATACCCTCAACGATGATACGCCTCTGGCCAGCCGTCGAGTAGTGCAGACCATTCTTGAAAGTGATATGATTGTCCTCGGACCTGGTTCCCTCTTTACCTCGATTTTGCCCAATATCGTGATTAAGGAAATCGGGCAGGCGCTTTTGGAAACCAAGGCAGAAATCGCCTATGTCTGCAATATCATGACCCAACGTGGGGAGACAGAACACTTTACAGATAGTGACCACGTGGAGGTCTTGCATCGTCACCTTGGCCGACCTTTTATCGACACTGTCTTGGTGAATATCGAAAAAGTGCCTCAGGAATACATGAATTCCAACCGGTTTGATGAATATTTGGTGCAGGTGGAACATGATTTTGCTGGTCTTTGTAAGCAAGTTCCGCGTGTGATTTCATCCAACTTCCTTCGTCTGGAAAATGGGGGTGCCTTCCACGATGGAGATTTGATTGTGGATGAATTGATGCGGATTATACAGGTGAGAAAATGAGTTTCACAGTAGCAGTAAAAGAAGAAATTCTAGGTCAGCACCATCTAAGCCGGCATGAATTATCTGCCATTATCAAGATGTCTGGTAGCATCGGTCTCTCGACCTCGGGCCTAACCTTGTCTGTCGTGACAGAAAATGCCAAACTGGCTCGTCACCTCTATGAGTCCTTTCTCCATTTCTATGAAATCAAATCAGAAATTCGCCACCACCAGAGGAGCAATCTTCGCAAGAATCGGGTCTATACTGTTTTTACGGATGAAAAGGTACAGGACTTGCTGAGTGATTTGCACTTGGCGGACTCCTTCTTTGGCCTGGAAACAGGTATTGATGAGGCAATTTTATCGGATGAGGAAGCAGGACGTGATTATCTCTGTGGCGCTTTCTTAGCGAATGGAAGCATTCGTGACCCTGAGTCAGGCAAGTACCAGTTGGAAATCAGTTCTGTTTATCTGGACCACGCGCAAGGGCTTGCCTCTCTTCTCCAGCAATTTTTACTGGATGCCAAGGTGCTTGAGCGTAAGAAGGGGGCAGTGACCTATCTCCAGCGTGCTGAAGATATTATGGACTTCTTGATAGTCATCGGAGCCATGCAGGCGCGTGATGATTTTGAGAGAGTAAAGATTTTGCGAGAAACCCGTAATGACCTCAATCGGGCAAATAATGCCGAGACAGCCAATATCGCTCGGACAGTCTCTGCCAGCATGAAGACTATCAACAATATCAGTAAAATTAAAGATATCATGGGTTTAGAAAATCTGCCAATGGATTTGCAGGAGGTAGCGCAGTTGCGGATTCAGCATCCAGACTACTCTATCCAGCAGTTAGCAGATAGCCTCAGTACCCCTCTGACCAAGAGTGGTGTCAACCACAGACTCAGAAAAATCAATAAGATAGCCGATGAGTTATAAAGATATAAAACACCTCTTTCTTGACAATTGAATAGAGCATGTGAGATAATAAAGAGGAATTGAGAAGTTCTAGCATTTTAGTGCTAAAACAGAAATCCCCTAGGTACTGCAATACCAAGGGGATTTTTTCTGGGTTAGATAGTACTAACCAGGAAAGTTACTTGTCGAAGTGATCGTCTAATACTCTTCGAAAATCAAATTCAAACCACGTCAGCTTCACCTTGCCGTACTCAAGTACAGCCTGCGGCTAGCTTCCTAGTTTGTTCTTTGATTTTCATTGAGTATAACCAACGAGTCACCAGCCATGAGATGATACTCTCGATGACTGCGATAAGTACTATTTTGAGAAGTTCTAGCATCTGTAATACCTCCTTTTCCAAGGCGTATCGTTAGTGCCGTCCCTATTATATCACATGCTGCATCAATTTTATAGGATATTTTTGCTTTTTGAAAAAGAAGGGGAAAGGCAAAAAGCAATGTCATTAAGTTAAGAAATTTAGCTCTTTAAAATCAAAAACGCATAATATCAGGTATTGAAAACCGTGATACTATGCGTTTTATTGTGAGAAAATTTATTTCATTTTCTCTTGAAATTGAGTTTTTATCTAATCTCTAATGAGTTATTTCCAAGTGACCAGTTCGCTCCAAACGCTAACATTCGATATAGTAGAGGTTTCACCAGCTGGAACCCATTTGTTGGTGCCTAAGTATCTAACTTCTAGTTTACGAACATTTACTGTGTAAGATGCTTTTAGTCTAATATAACCATAAGTGTAGGGTGGTACGTTATGGGAGACTGAGTGATTTAAACTAAGTCCAACTCCAGACTCCGGAGCAGAAAAGCTAACACCTGCACCTACAGTCAGAGTAGCTCCAGCTTTTCCACCATAGGCAGTTGAACTTACAGGACCTGATGTGGTGCTTTTCTTGTAAGAGTGAGAGTATTTAGTTCTATAGTCTGCAACACCAGTTGCATTAGAACGAGTCTGATACGTAGATTTAGACTCTAAATAGGCGTCTCTAAGTTCAGTTGTATAAAATGACAATAACTCTCCTGTGTTGATATCTTTTACAATACGATTAGATACAATTTCATAATTTGTACCAGGATAGACATCAGCAAAAACCGTAGATGTTGTGACTAAGAATAATAGACTTGATAGTAGAGAGAAAAACAATAGTTTCAGTTTAATCGTAACAAATTTCCTTTCTTCATGAGTAAAAGATTATTTTTTCAATCCTTTGAAAGTTATAATGCAACCCGAAATAATACTGAGAGTTCCTACAGGTCTCCAATATAGTTGCCAAAAGAATAAATTTATTCTTTCTTTCAGTGTCGCATAGGGTTCGGCATAATAGGGGTTGATGTGAAATAATAAAAAACCAAAACATAAAACTATGATTCCAGTTAAGAATAAAATGTCCTTATTTACTTTCCTCATAAAACCTCCTTTTATTTTATTTAAAGCGCTTTCTATTATTAGTATACGTCAAAAAAAGAAAAAAACAAGTCTATTTATTTATTTTTTTATATGGTATAATAGAATAGTTGGAGAGTTTTTATATAGCTTTAAAAGGCTGATATGAATACTTTGTATAATCTAATGATTCTTCAAAAAATTTCTTATTCAAACAAGAGCAAAGAGAAGGTGGGATGCATATCAGAAGTTAGATGTATTTCTGTCTAACTTTTGAGGTGTAGTTCATTTTAAAACCACGAATCCTATGTGACTCGTGGTTCTTTTTCTATAAACTAGTAGAGTGTTTTGGTTGTACTTTTTGTTCTGGGTCGATGTAGTTAATGGCATTGTTAACAGCGGTTGGTGCTTCTCCAAGCCCTGTCGCAATCAGATCAATTTTTCCGTCATAGTAGCAACAGTCACCGATAGCATAGATACCTGCTTGGCTAGATTCTTGCTTGCTATTGACGATAATCTTGTGACGGTTGAGGTCCAGACCCCAGTTTTTAAGGTTACCAACAGAAGATTTGAAACCATAGTTGACAAAGAGGTGGTCTAGGTCAATAGTTTCTGTTTCATCAGATTTGACTTTTGTGATTTCAAGTTTATCGAGTGTTTTTCCATCTCCAAGGAGTTGGCTAGGGACGAATGGTGTCTTGATGATCACAGAAGATTCCTGCAAAGCTTGGACACTGTGTTCCAAGGCGCGGAAATTATCTCTACGGTGGACAAGGGTAGTTGGCGCAATTTTTTCAAAAGCTAAAGCCCAATCAACAGCTGAGTCCCCACCACCCAGAATCGTCACTTTCTTACCAGCATATTGCTGAATGTTAGAAACGTGGTAGTGGATATTTTCATAGCCCTCAACGCCTTCTAGTTCCAGCGGACGTGGTTTGAAGGCACCACCCCCCATAGCAATGATAACAGTTTTAGACAGATGACTTCCTTTAGAAGTTGTGATGACAAATCCTTCTTCTTGTTTTTCAATCTCAAGAACCGTTTCGTTGAGATGAATAGGGGTATCAAAGCCATTTAATTGCTCGATTAGACGGTTAGTCAACTCTTCTCCAGTCAGGTTTGGGAAACCCGGGACGTCTAAAATTTCCTTTTCAGGGTAGAGAATAGCAGGTTGTCCACCTAGTTGGGGAAGAGAGTCGATGATTTGGACCTTGGCTTGGCGTAGGTGGGCATAGAAGGCTGCAAAAAGCCCGACAGGACCACCACCTACAATGGTAATATCATAGAGTTGAGACATGGTTTCTCCTTTGTTTTTTCTAGTCAGTTTATTTTATCATATTTTTCCTTAATTTAAAATGAAGTAGGATAGGGAAAAAAATGCCAGAAAAATGGTATAATAGAAAGGAACGTGTTTGGACAGAGAGGAGACAGCAGATGAACTTTCAACAATTATCCAATCTGCAATATTGGACTAGCTTGTTTTCTAGTCCTTGGAGTATTGCCATCAATCTGTTTGATATTTTGATTGTGGCCTATATTTTATATCGTTTTACAAAAGCGATAGCTGGCACCAAGATTATGATTTTGGTGCGTGGGGTCGTGATCTTTGTATTAGCCCAGGTTGTGGCCAATATCCTTGATTTAACAACGATTTCTTGGTTGATTAATCAGATTATCACCTATGGGGTTATTGCTGCGGTTGTTATCTTCTCTCCAGAGATTCGGACTGGTTTGGAACGCTTGGGAAGGGCGACAGATTTCTTTTCTACTGCTCAAATTAGTGCAGAGGAGCAAATGATTCGTGCCTTTGTCAAGTCGGTTGAATATATGAGTCCTCGTAAGATTGGTGCTCTGGTTGCCATCCAACGAGTTCGGACCTTACAAGAATACATTGCGACAGGGATTCCTTTGGATGCCAATATTTCAGCTGAACTCCTTATTAATATCTTTATCCCCAACACTCCCCTACACGATGGTGCTGTGATTATCAGAGAAAATCGAATAGCAGTAACCTCTGCCTATCTTCCCTTGACAGAAAGCACAGGGATTTCCAAGGAATTTGGGACCAGACACCGGGCGGCTATCGGTTTGTCAGAAGTATCCGATGCCTTGACCTTCATCGTCTCAGAGGAAACAGGAGGCATTTCTATTACCTATAACGGTGTTTTCAAGCACGACTTGACGATTGAAGAATTTGAAGCAGAGCTACGAGCAATTCTTTTGCCAGCTGTTGAGGAAAAAGTCAGTTTCAAGGACCGTTTGCTAGGAGGTTGGAAATATGAGAAAAAATAGTCTATATATCATTTCATCTCTCTTTTTTGCTTGTGTCTTATTCATTTATGCAACGTCAACCAACTTTCAAAATAGCAATACCGCAAGGCAGGTCAAATCAGAAACCTACACCAATACGATAACGAACGTTCCTATCGATATTCACTATGATAATGACCAGTATTTCATTAGTGGATTTGCATCAGAAGTTTCAGTGATATTAACCGGAGCTAATCGTGTGACCTTGGCCAGCGAAATGCAGGAGAGCACTCGTAAGTTTAAGGTCACAGCGGATTTGACGGATGCCAGTGTTGGAACGATTGAAGTTCCCTTGAATATTGAAAATCTTCCAAGCGGATTGACCGCTGTGGCAACGCCTCAAAAGATTACAGTGAAAGTTGGGAAGAAGGTTAAGCGAGATGGGATGATTGTTGTGCCACAAGTTGACCAAAGCCAGATTGATTCCAAGCTACAAATTGATAGTGTAACCGTGTCAAACGAACGAGTTTCTGTCACAACTGACCAAGAAACATTAGCTAAAATCGATCGTATTATTGCGCTTTTACCAACCAGCGAACGCATAACCGGTAATTACAGTGGTTCAGTACCTTTGCAGGCAATCGATCGCAATGGTGTTGTCTTACCGGCAGTTATTACTCCGTTCGACACAACAATGAAGGTGACTACAAAACCAGTAGCACCAAGTTCAAGCACATCAAATTCAACTACAAGTAGTTCGTCGGAGACGTCTTCGTCAACGAAAGCAACTAGTTCAAAAACGAATTAAAAATAGAAAAAGGATTTTATAAAAATGGGTAAATATTTTGGGACTGATGGAGTCCGTGGAGAAGCTAATGTAGAATTAACGCCAGAATTGGCCTTTAAACTAGGACGTTTTGGAGGCTATGTTCTTAGCCAACATGAAACGGAAGCGCCGAAAGTTTTTGTAGGACGTGACACACGTATTTCTGGGGAAATGCTAGAATCTGCCTTGGTGGCAGGTCTCCTCTCTGTAGGGATTCACGTCTACAAACTTGGTGTCCTTGCAACACCAGCAGTAGCTTACTTGGTAAAAACTGAGGGAGCCAGTGCAGGTGTCATGATTTCTGCTAGCCACAACCCAGCCCTTGATAATGGGATTAAGTTCTTTGGTGGTGATGGTTTCAAACTAGATGATGAAAAAGAAGCAGAAATTGAAGCCTTGCTAGATGCTGCGGAAGACACTCTTCCTCGTCCAAGTGCTGAAGGCTTGGGAACCTTGGTAGATTATCCAGAAGGTTTGCGTAAGTATGAAGGATATCTTGTTTCAACTGGAACTCCTCTTGAAGGAATGAAGGTTGCCTTGGATACGGCTAATGGTGCAGCTTCTACAAGTGCCCGTCAAATCTTTGCAGATCTTGGTGCTCAATTAACTGTTATTGGGGAAACACCAGATGGTCTTAACATCAACCTTAATGTTGGTTCAACCCACCCAGAAACCCTTCAAGAAGTGGTCAAAGAAAGTGACTCAGCTATCGGTTTGGCTTTTGACGGAGACAGTGACCGTTTGATTGCTGTCGATGAGAATGGCGATATCGTCGATGGTGACAAGATTATGTACATCATCGGAAAATACCTTTCTGAAAAAGGACAATTGGCGCAAAATACAATCGTGACAACCGTTATGTCTAACCTTGGTTTCCACAAGGCCTTGGATCGTGAAGGCATTAACAAGGCAGTCACTGCAGTTGGCGATCGTTACGTTGTTGAAGAAATGCGAAAATCAGGCTACAACCTTGGTGGTGAACAGTCTGGTCACGTCATCTTGATGGACTACAATACAACAGGTGATGGCCAATTATCTGCTGTTCAATTGACAAAAATCATGAAGGAAACTGGTAAGAGCCTGTCAGAGTTGGCAGCAAAAGTAACCATCTATCCACAAAAATTAGTCAATATCCGAGTGGAAAATGCTATGAAGGAAAAGGCTATGGAAGTGCCAGCTATCAAGGACATTATCGAGAAGATGGAAGAAGAAATGGCAGGGAATGGGCGTATCCTTGTTCGTCCAAGTGGAACAGAGCCCCTCTTGCGTGTTATGGCAGAAGCTCCTACAACAGAAGAAGTGGACTACTATGTTGATACTATCGCAGACGTAGTTCGAGCTGAAATCGGGATTGACTAAATCCTAGAAAACTAGATGAAAATAAAAAATTATGGTACAATAGCTTATAATATTGTAGCCGAGGGAGAAAGACATGAATCTTAAACGTGAACAAGAATTTGTTAGTCAGTATCATTTTGATGCGCGTAATTTTGAATGGGAAAATGAAAATGGAGCTCCTGAAACTAAGGTGGATGTGAACTTCCAATTAATTCAACATGACCAAGAAAATCAAGTGACTTCCTTGATTGTTGTCTTGAGTTTTATGATTGTATTTGATAAATTTGTCATCAGTGGAACCATTTCACAGGTGAACCATATCGATGGTCGTATTGTTAACGAACCAAGTGAATTGAACCAAGAAGAAGTGGAAACCTTGGCTCGTCCATGTTTGAATATGCTCAACCGTTTAACTTACGAAGTAACTGAAATTGCATTAGACTTACCAGGAATCAATTTGGAGTTCTAATATGAAATTAGCTGTTATCACAGATTCCTCTGCCTATCTCAGTGCAGATACCTTGCAAAGAGAAGATTTATTTGTTTTGGATATTCCTGTCAATATTGATGGTGAGGAGTATGTCGAAGGCATCAATCTGACTGCTGAGGAATTTTACCAAAAAATGGCTCAGGCCTCTGAATTGCCTAAGACCAGTCAACCAAGTATTGCCAAGTTAGATGAGATTCTAACTTCGCTCAAAGAACAAGGTTACACCCATGCTTTAGGGCTTTTCCTATCTTCTGGAATTTCAGGTTTTTACCAAAATATCCAGTATATGGTGGATGACTATGAGGGCTTAACCATTGCTTTTCCAGACACTTTAATCACAAGTGCTCCTCTGGGTATCATGGTTGAAAGTGTCTTTAACTGGCGAGACCAGGGCGATGACTTTGCCATTATTCAGGATAAGCTAGCTATTCAGATTAGTCACACATCTGCTTTCATCATGGTGGATGACTTGGACCACTTGGTTAAAGGGGGACGCCTTTCAAATGGAGCTGCGATTTTGGGCAATCTGCTAAGCATTAAGCCGATTCTTTATTTTAATGACCAAGGTGTGATTGAAGTGTACGAAAAAGTTCGTACTGAAAAGAAAGCAACCAAGCGTTTAATTGAGATTATCAAGGAAGCAACAGCTTCAGGCCAATACCGTATCATTGTCATTCACGGGAATGCTCCTGAAAAGGCTGAAGAATTGCGTCAGCACTTGCTAGATTCTGAAGTGGGTACGGATATTTCACTTGCTACATTTGGTAGTGTCATTGGAACACACCTAGGAGCAGGAAGTATTGCTCTGGGTTATATTCCAGTGATTTAGTTAGCACTTCTAGACTAGTTAAGAAGGCTTGTATCTTAGAAATTGAACACGGACTACCTGCCTCTTGAAAAAAGATGTCTGTCTTGCCTTTTGTGGAAAGTCAGCGCCATCCCCTATTTTTCACGGGCAGCTAAGGCCCTTTGTATCTTGATAATTGAACACGCCTGGAACCCTCTGTGAAAAAGATAGTTCTTCCAAGGAGGGAGGAGACACTCCTTGATTAGAACTCCTATTTTCACTCTGTGTTCTTACAGGCTTTGTATCTTAGAAATTGAACACGGACTACCTGCCTCTTGAAAAAAGATGCCTGTCTTGCCTTTCATGGAAAGTCAGCGTCATTCCCTATTTTTCAAGGGCAGCTATCGTCCTTTGTATCTTAGTCAGGAGTAGAGATGAGTATTCGAGTAATTATTGCTGGTTTTAAGGGAAAGATGGGCCAGGCTGCTTGTCAGATGGTCTTGGCTGATCCAGACTTGGACTTGGTAGCAGTTTTGGATCCCTTTGAGTCTGAATCAGAATGGCAGGGTATTCCTGTTTTCAAGGATAAGGCTGATTTGGTCGGTTTTGAAGCGGATGTCTGGGTAGATTTTACTACTCCAACTGTTGCCTACGAAAATACACGTTTTGCTCTTGAAAATGGCTTTGCTCCAGTAGTTGGAACGACTGGTTTCACAAGTGAAGAAATTGCAGAGCTAAAAGCATTTTCTCGTGAACAAAATTTGGGTGGTTTGATCGCTCCAAATTTTGCCTTGGGTGCTGTTTTACTCATGCAATTTGCAAGGCAGGCTGCTAAATATTTCCCAAATGTGGAGATTATCGAGCTTCATCATGACAAGAAAAAGGATGCTCCGAGTGGAACAGCTATTAAAACAGCTGAGTTAATGGCAGAAGTTCGAGAGTCTACCCAGCAAGGTGCGTCTGATGAGGAAGAATTGATTGCAGGTGCCCGTGGTGCTGACTTTGATGGCATGCGGATCCACTCAGTACGTTTGCCAGGCTTAGTAGCCCATCAGGAAGTCATCTTTGGCAATCAGGGAGAAGGATTGACCCTCCGTCATGACTCCTATGACCGTAGCTCCTTCATGACAGGGGTGAATTTGGGAATCAAAGAAGTTGTCAAGCGTCATGAGCTTGTCTATGGATTAGAACACTTATTATGAGATTAACGCAAATGCCTTCTGAATTTCAGAAGGCTTTACCAGTATTAGAAAAAATTAAAGAAGCAGGCTTTGAAGCCTATTTTGTTGGGGGTTCTGTTCGAGATGCCCTCCTCAATCGTCCTATCCATGATGTGGATATTGCGACGTCTTCTTATCCAGAAGAGACCAAGCAGATTTTTCCGCGAACAGCCGATATCGGAATCGAGCATGGAACTGTCTTGGTCTTAGATGGGGACGAGGAGTATGAGGTGACTACTTTTCGGACAGAAGATGTCTATGTGGACTATCGCAGACCCAGTGCGGTTTCCTTTGTTCGCTCGTTAGAAGAAGACCTCAAGCGCCGTGATTTTACAGTCAATGCCTTTGCCTTGGACGAGACAGGAGAAATCATTGACTTGTTTCATGGTTTAGAGGATTTGGAAAAGCAAGTCTTACGAGCAGTTGGAGTGGCAAGTGAGCGTTTCAACGAAGATGCTTTGCGGATTATGCGTGGTTTTCGTTTTCAGGCCAGTCTTGGCTTTGAGCTTGAGTCAGAAACCTTTAAAGCTATGAAGACCTTGACGCCACTTTTGGAGAAAATTTCTGTAGAGCGTACCTTCGTTGAGTTTGATAAACTCTTGCTGGCTCCATTTTGGAGAAGGGGCTTGGCTTCCATGATTGAGAGTCAAGCTTATGATTATCTCCCTGATATGGAATCTAGCCAGGACAAGCTTAACAGACTGTTTGATTTAGAGACTGATTTCACCTTTGAATCTTCAGAGCAAGCCTGGGCGGCTCTACTGTGGGCTTTGGAGATTGAAAATGCGCAGCCATTTTTGAAGGCTTGGAAGACCTCACGTCAATTTGCCAAGCAGGTACAAGATTTGCTGACTATTTTGGCTTTGCGTGAAAAGGGAGAATTGAGCAAGCGCGATTGTTATCGCTTTGACTTGGATTTACTTTTACAGGCTGAAAATCTTCGACAGGCTCAAGGAAAAGAAGTCAACCTACAAGCTATCACAGAAACTTACCATAGTTTGACCATTCATGATAAGAAAGAAATCCAAATCAACGGTGGTATTTTGATCAAGGAATATGGTTATCAGCCGGGCCCAGACTTGGGAGATATTTTAACAGAGATTGAATATGCCATTGTCGATGGAGAATTGAAAAATGACCGTCAAGCCATCCATGCTTATCTAAGGGAGAAAAAATGAGTGATTTTATCGTTGAAAAACTAAGTAAATCCGTTGGTGACAAGACCGTTTTTAAGGATATTTCCTTTATTATCCATGACCTAGATAGAATTGGTCTGATTGGTGTCAATGGAACGGGCAAGACCACCCTTTTGGACGTCCTTTCTGGTGTTTCTGGATTTGATGGGGATGTCAGTCCCTTTTCAGCTAAGAATGATTACCAGATTGGTTACTTGACCCAAGATCCTGATTTTGATGATAGCAAGACAGTCTTGGATACGGTTCTCTCCAGCGACCTCAAGGAAATCCAGCTCATTCGTGAGTATGAATTGATCATGCTCAACTATAATGAGGACAAACAGGCGCGTTTGGAACGTGTCATGGCTGAAATGGATTCTCTCCAAGCTTGGGAAATTGAGAGTCAGGTCAAGACGGTTCTCAGCAAGCTGGGGATTCAGGACTTATCTACTCCTGTTGGGGAATTGTCAGGTGGTCTGAGAAGACGGGTTCAGTTGGCGCAAGTCTTACTTGGTAATCACGACCTTTTGCTTTTGGATGAGCCGACCAACCATCTGGATATTGCGACTATTGAGTGGCTGACCATCTTTTTGAAAAATTCCAAGAAAACAGTCCTTTTTATCACTCACGATCGTTATTTCTTAGACGCTTTGTCAACACGTATTTTCGAATTGGATCGCGCAGGCTTGACCGAGTACCAGGGAAATTACCAGGACTATGTTCGCCTTAAGGCGGAACAGGATGAGCGTGACGCAGCTCTTCTCCACAAAAAGGAACAACTCTACAAACAAGAATTGGCCTGGATGCGCAGACAACCGCAGGCGCGTGCGACCAAGCAGCAGGCTCGTATCAATCGTTTCCATGACTTGAAAAAGGAAGTTTCAGGCAGTAGTGCTGAGACAGACTTGACCATGAACTTTGAAACCAGTCGGATTGGGAAGAAAGTCATCGAGTTTCAGGATGTTTCCTTTGCCTATGAAAATAAGCCCATTTTGCAAGATTTTAATCTCTTAGTTCAGGCCAAAGACCGTATCGGTATCGTTGGGGACAATGGTGTTGGAAAATCAACCCTGCTCAACCTGATTGCAGGCAGTCTTGAGCCGACAGTAGGACAAGTTGTGATTGGGGAAACTGTTCGTATTGCCTATTTTTCTCAACAAATTGAGGGCTTGGATGAAAGCAAGCGAGTGATCAATTACTTGCAGGAAGTGGCAGAAGAAGTTAAGACCAGTGGTGGTTCTACGACTTCCATCGCTGAGTTGCTGGAGCAGTTCCTTTTCCCACGTTCGACGCATGGAACCTTGATTGAGAAATTGTCTGGGGGAGAGAAAAAACGTCTTTATCTCCTCAAACTGCTCTTGGAAAAACCAAATGTTCTTCTCTTGGACGAGCCGACAAATGACTTGGATATTGCTACTCTTACAGTTTTGGAGAATTTCTTGCAAGGCTTTGCTGGTCCAGTTTTGACAGTTAGCCATGACCGTTATTTCTTGGATAAGGTAGCGACCAAGATTCTCGCATTTGAGGATGGTAAAATTCGTCCTTTCTTTGGTCATTACACCGACTATCTTGATGAAAAAGCCTTTGAAACAGATATGGCCAATCAAGTGCAAAAGGCCGAAAAGGAGAAAGTGGTCAAGGTCCGTGAAGACAAGAAACGCATGACCTACCAAGAAAAGCAGGAGTGGGCAAGTATTGAAAGCGATATTGAAGCCTTGGAAAATCGTATCGCTGTCATTGAAGAGGAAATGCAGGCCAACGGCTCTGACTTTGGTAAGTTGGCTACTCTCCAAAAAGAACTGGATGATAAAAACGAAGCACTCCTTGAAAGATACGAACGCTATGAATACCTAAGTGAATTTGATAGCTAGAAGAATAGAAAAATCCCGTCTCATGGACAGGATTTCTCTATTCTTTTTTAGTTTCTTGATGAAAGATATTTTGCCAGGTTTCGTGGCGACGCCAGATACTGGTATGGACGATACCATCTAACTCATAGCAGATGAGTTTAGTCTTTTGACTGATGGAAGTAATTTGAATATCTTTGATAGCAGAATTCAAGTCTTTTTCGGCTTTATAAGCCTCTTTATCCATCTGCTCTCCATCCTGACGAATATAGACAAAATCATCAGTCAATAGTTCTTCCAGTTGATTTCCTTGGTCAATCAATTGTTCGCGCATAAGCAATTTTTTATAGACATTGTCTAAAATTTCATCCTCAGGTATAGGTGCTGGCTCAATATGGACATCGGTATCAAAAACCCCAAAACGTTCCTCCAGCATAGACTCGACCTGATCCGCAATTTCATGGCTTTCAAAAACAGACAGGTCAGGGTTCATCTCTAGCGTAATATCCAGGTAGATGTTGCTACCGTAGGTGCGACCTCTTTGCGACTTAACCTTGCTGATTTTGGGAATTTCCATGATAGCCTTTTGGTAGTCCTCGAGCAGACGGTCATCAAAGCCATCCGAAAGGCTAAAGGAAGACTCGATGAAGATATCATAGGCAGTTTTCAAGATAAAGAAAGTGATGATAATGGCAACCAGTTTATCCACAATGGGATAATTGAAACTGCTAGCCAGGATGGCAATGGTAGTACCAAGTGAGGTGACAGCATCAGAAAGATTGTCCTTGGCGGCAGCCTTCAGTGCCTTGGAGTTGGATTTCTTACTGAGGCGAGTATTGTAGAGATAAACTAGAAACATAATCGTTGCAGAAATGATTCCCAGAGTTGCACCCAGAGGGTCAATGACCGTTTCTTCACGACTGAGAATCTTTTGAATGGTATCCCTTAGTACATCAAAGCCAACATAAAACATGATGATAGAAGTGACCAAGCTAGCCAAATCCTCAATCTTCCAGTGGCCAAAACGGTGGTCACGGTCTGCAGGCTGGCGTGCCATCCGAATCCCAATCAAGAGGGCCACATTTCCAATGATGTCCGAGATGTTGTTAAAACCATCGGCCACCAAACTGGATGAATGAAGGAGATGACCAGTTGCCAATTTCGCTGCTGATAAGAGCAGGTAGGTCGAAATACTGATAATAGCCCCACGCTCAGCTAACTTGAGATTTGAGATAGATTGCTTCATTCAACTTCCTTTCTAGTCATATAGCATTCTACCATTATACTGGTTTTCAAGGGAAAATTCAAATAAGGCAGTTTTTACTCTTTGAAAACCTTTCAAAATTTGGTATAATAGTACTACTCAAGGGAGTAGCTGGCAGAAACCTGTGATAGTGTCGTCATTCCGAATTTTATACTGAAAAGTATGTTTTCCGGCCCTATCTTAAACAGCGAGACTTATTATGATTAACAGGTCTCTTTTTGTTTGTCGTGAAAAGATACGATGAGGAAAAGAGAGTCTGTTTTGCACACAATGTCAAGGAGGAGACACATGTCAAAAGAACAAAAACGCCAAGCGTTTTACACTCAGAGTCCTGAAGAGGTCTTGAAGGCTGTGGATGCAACCGAGCAAGGTTTGTCATCAAGTGAGGCGGAAAAGCGCCTTACCGAATTTGGCCACAATGAACTCGAAGAAGGCGAGAAACGATCAATCTTGGTCAAATTCATCGAGCAATTTAAGGATTTGATGATTATCATCCTAGTTGCGGCAGCTATCTTGTCAGTCGTGACTTCTGGTGGAGAAGATATTGCAGATGCCATCATTATCCTAGCCGTGGTTATCATCAATGCTGCCTTCGGTGTTTATCAAGAAGGAAAAGCAGAAGAAGCTATCGAAGCCCTCAAATCCATGTCAAGTCCAGCTGCACGTGTCCTTCGTGATGGGCATATGGCGGAGATTGACTCTAAAGAATTGGTCCCTGGAGATATCGTTTCTCTTGAAGCAGGTGACGTGGTGCCAGCAGACCTACGTTTGCTAGAAGCCAATTCTCTTAAAATCGAAGAAGCTGCCTTGACAGGCGAGTCTGTGCCAGTCGAAAAAGACTTGACAGTCGAGCTTGCTGCAGATGCTGGTATTGGTGACCGTGTCAATATGGCCTTCCAAAACTCAAACGTGACCTATGGTCGTGGAATGGGTGTTGTTGTTAATACAGGTATGTACACAGAAGTCGGTCATATCGCAGGCATGCTTCAAGACGCTGATGAGACGGATACACCCCTCAAACAAAACTTGAACAATATTTCTAAGGTCTTGACCTATGCTATCTTGGTTATTGCTCTTGTTACTTTTGTAGTGGGTGTCTTCATTCAAGGGAAAAATCCACTTGGTGAGTTGATGACCTCTGTTGCGCTTGCCGTTGCAGCCATTCCAGAAGGACTCCCAGCTATCGTAACTATCGTTCTTGCTCTTGGTACTCAAGTTTTGGCCAAACGAAACTCTATCGTTCGTAAGTTGCCAGCAGTAGAAACACTTGGTTCAACTGAAATCATAGCTTCTGATAAGACTGGTACGCTGACCATGAACAAGATGACCGTCGAAAAAGTCTTCTACGATGCAGTCCTACATGACTCAGCTGATGACATTGAACTGGGTCTTGAAATGCCACTGCTTCGTTCAGTTGTCTTGGCCAATGATACGAAAATTGATGTGGAAGGTAACCTGATTGGTGACCCAACCGAAACAGCCTTTATCCAATATGCCTTGGACAAGGGCTACGATGTCAAAGGATTTTTAGACAAATATCCTCGTGTGGCTGAATTGCCATTTGATTCTGAACGTAAGCTCATGTCAACAGTTCATCCACTTGCAGATGGACGCTTCCTCGTAGCTGTTAAAGGTGCGCCAGACCAACTCTTGAAACGTTGTGTTCTTCGTGATAAGGCTGGGGATATTGCTCCGATTGATGAGAAGGTTACAAACCTCATCCATACAAACAACTCTGAAATGGCCCACCAAGCCTTGCGTGTCCTTGCAGGTGCTTATAAGATTATTGACAGCATTCCAGAAAACCTGACTTCTGAAGAGCTTGAAAATGATTTAATCTTTACTGGTTTGATTGGGATGATTGACCCTGAACGTCCTGAAGCTGCTGAGGCTGTTCGTGTGGCTAAGGAAGCGGGAATTCGTCCAATCATGATTACGGGTGACCATCAAGACACTGCAGAAGCTATTGCCAAACGTTTGGGAATCATTGATGCAAACGATACAGAAGGTCACGTTTTAACTGGTGCTGAACTCAACGAACTGTCAGATGAAGACTTTGAAAAAGTCGTTGGTCAATACTCTGTTTACGCCCGCGTGTCTCCAGAACACAAGGTTCGTATCGTCAAGGCCTGGCAAAAACAAGGTAAGGTCGTTGCCATGACAGGTGACGGTGTCAATGATGCTCCGGCTTTGAAAACAGCAGACATCGGTATCGGTATGGGAATCACTGGTACAGAGGTTTCTAAGGGTGCATCTGACATGATTCTTGCAGATGATAACTTTGCGACTATTATTGTTGCAGTTGAAGAAGGACGTAAGGTCTTCTCAAACATTCAAAAGACTATTCAGTACCTACTTTCTGCCAATACAGCTGAAGTATTAACCATCTTCCTATCAACCTTGTTTGGTTGGGATGTCTTGCAACCAGTTCACCTCTTGTGGATTAACTTGGTAACAGATACCTTCCCAGCAATTGCACTAGGTGTTGAACCTGCTGAACCAGGTGTCATGAACCATAAACCACGTGGTCGTAAGGCAAGCTTCTTCTCAGGTGGTGTTCTGAGTTCTATCATCTATCAAGGTGTACTCCAAGCAGCTATTGTTATGAGTGTTTATGGCCTTGCGATTACTTATCCAGTACATGTGGGTTATAATCATGCCATTCATGCTGATGCCCTTACTATGGCATTTGCAACCCTTGGCTTGATTCAGCTCTTCCATGCCTACAATGTGAAATCTGTTTACCAATCCATCTTGACAGTTGGTCCATTCAAGTCTAAGACCTTCAACTGGTCCATCTTGGTATCCTTCATCCTTCTCATGGCAACAATCGTCGTAGAACCGCTTGAAGGAATCTTCCACGTAACCAAACTAGACTTGTCACAATGGGGAATCGTCATGGCTGGAAGCTTCTCAATGATTATCATCGTCGAAATCGTTAAGTTTATCCAACGTAAACTCGGCTTTGACAAGAATGCGATTTAAAAAGAAAAAGTCATCTTCGGATGGCTTTTTGCTACAGTTGAGGGAAAGGGCTTGCAGTTGCCGTCTTTTGTGCTATAATTGCTATAATATAGTAAAAAACAAGAGGAGTGTGAGGAAGTGGAAAAGAAAATTGTGAAGGATATCTTGTTTTTATCTCAGGTATCTCAGCCAGCAAGTCAGGAAGACCTTTATCTTGCCAGAGATTTGCAGGATACACTCTTAGCAAATCGTGAGACTTGTGTCGGTCTGGCTGCCAATATGATTGGGGTGCAGAAGCGCGTGATTATCTTTAATCTTGGTTTGGTTCCTGTGGTCATGTTTAATCCAGTGCTCCTGTCCTCTGAAGGAGCTTATGAGACAGAAGAAGGCTGTTTGTCCTTGACAGGTGTGAGACCTACTAAGCGTTATGAAACCATAAGGGTTGCCTATCGTGACAGCAAGTGGCAGGAACAGACCATTACCTTGACAGGCTTCCCAGCCCAGATTTGCCAGCATGAACTGGATCACTTGGAAGGACGAATCATTTAGGAGGAAAGCAAATGAAACGAATAGTCTTTGAACTTATTTTTATCGCAACGACCTGGTATATCTTTTTACCGCCTCTTAACCTGACCAGCTGGGAATTTATCTTTTTCCTTTGTGGGCATTTGTTAGTTGTGGCAATCTTATTTGGTTTTGGCAAGGGGATAAACCTTGTCAAAACGGTTCATGTGCGCCACGGCAAGGCAGAAGCTGCCTTAAATCTTGAGGGTTTCAAAATCAATCGGTTAGGGAAAATCCTTTTAGCTTCTATTGGAGGAATTCTTCTCTTAGCAGCCTTGGTTTCCTTGGTAACTTCTAGCATTTTTCAGGCTAAAAATTATGCCAATGTAGTCACAGTTACGGAAAAAGACTTTACTGAATTTCCTAAGACTGATACCAGTAAGGTTCCTATCTTAGATAGAAGTACCGCTGAAAAAATTGGTGACCGCTACTTGGGTTCCCTAACAGATAAGGTGTCGCAGTACGTAGCGGCAGACACCTATACCCAATTGACGATTGATGGGAAACCTTATCGAGTTACGCCACTAGAATACGCAGATCCTATCAAGTGGTTTAATAATCAAGCCAAGGGAATCGGCGAGTATATCAAGGTGGACATGGTAACCGGGAATGCCGACTTGGTGGACTTGAAGACACCAATCAAGTATTCGGACTCGGAGTATTTTAACCGCGATGTCAAGCGTCACCTGCGCTTGAAGTACCCAACTAAAATCTTCAAGACTCCATCTTTTGAGGTGGACGATGAGGGCAATCCTTTCTATGTAGCAACGGTTTACCAAAAGCAATTTGGACTTGCGGTTCCTCGTCCTGTTTCAGTCATTATCTTGGATGCCACAAATGGAGAAACCAAGGAATACAGCTTGGCAGATGTTCCAGAATGGGTGGACAGGGTCTATCCAGCTGAGGAAACCATTGAGCAAATCAACTATAACGGCAAGTACAAGGACGGTTTCTGGAATGCCATGATTTCTAAGAAAAACGTTACCCAGACTACCAAGGGATATAATTACTTGTCTATAGGCAATGACATCTATCTCTACACAGGTGTGACGTCGGCCAATGCGGATGAGAGTAATCTTGGTTTTATCCTTGAAAATATGCGGACAGGAGAAATCACTAAGTATAGCTTGGCTTCTGCGACCGAAGAATCAGCCCGTGAATCAGCCGAAGGTGCTGTTCAGGAGAAATCCTACAAGGCAACCTTCCCAATCCTCATCAACCTCAATGACAAGCCTCTCTACATCATGGGCTTGAAGGACAATGCTGGCTTGGTCAAAGAGTACGCTTTGGTAGATGCAGTCGAGTACCAAAACGTTATCGTTGCTACGACAGTGGAAGAGCTACTCAGCAAGTATGCCAATAAAAACGACCTTGAAATTGACAATGCAACCACAGAAAGTATCAAGGGTGTGGTAGCAGACCTCAAATCAGCTGTTATCAAGGGTGATACCGTCTACTTCTTTAAAGTTGATGGCAAGATATACAAGGTCAAGGCCTCAGTATCAGATGACCTTCCTTACCTCGAAAATGGTAAAACCTTCGAAGGTCAAGTAGGAAAAGACAACTATCTCAAGACCTTTAAAGTTCAGTAAGAGGAGAGGCTGGGCAAAACCTCAATTTCAGGAAAAAATGAAGTAAATCTTTCCATCATAAAACGCATAGTATCAAGATTTCTCAATTCCTGATACTATGCATTTTTTAATTTTAATGCCTTTTTCCCCAGTCTCTTTTCAGATGAATTCCTTGGTTGTGGTTAAAAAATATGCTACACTATCAATATGAAAATTTTAATCCCAACAGCAAAAGAAATGAACACAGACTTGCCAAGTATTGAAGCCTCTCCTTTAAAACCAGAAAGTCAGGCCGTGCTGAATGCCTTGGCCCTCTATTCTGCTAGTCAATTGGAGAGTTTTTACAAGGTATCAGCCGATAAGGCGGCGGAAGAATTTCAAAATATCCAAGCTTTAAAAAACAAAACTGCTCAACACTACCCAGCCTTGAAACTTTTTGATGGGCTTATGTATCGCCATATTAAGCGAGATAAATTGACCGAGGCAGAACAAGCCTATCTTGAAAATCATGTCTTTATTACCTCGGCTTTGTACGGAGTCGTACCAGCCTTGTCACCCATAGCCCCTCACCGTTTGGACTTTTTGATGAAGTTAAAAGTCGCAGGTAAGACTTTGAAGAGCCATTGGAAGCAAACCTATGATGAAGCTATGAATGGTGAAGACCTAATTTTCTCTCTCTTGTCATCCGAGTTTGAGACTGTATTTTCTAAGGAAATCAGAGGAAAAATGGTGACCTTCAAATTCATGGAGGATAGAGGTGGTCAGCTGAAGATTCATTCAACTATTTCAAAGAAAGCGCGTGGTGCTTTCCTGACAGCCCTGATACAAAATCAAGTACAGACGGTGGAGGAAGCTCGTCGCTTAAGCTTTGCAGGGTTTACCTACAGAGAAGATTTGTCACAGCCACAGGAATTGGTTTTTGTTAAGGAAGTATAGAAATCAGATAAGAGAAAAAGTCAGCAGGACCCTGCTGACTTTTTAGTTTATAAAGTATTGGATACATGAATCTCATTTGATAAAGTGTTGAGGTGATTAACCAAATCCATGATTGACAGATGGTTTCGGCAAATAAACTTCTTAGTAATCCCTGGAATATAGAAATTAGACACGATGATATCGTAATCTGTCTGATTTAAAATCTCAGGACTTGTTTGTAATTCATCCCAAATATCGAAGGTAAAGCGGTTATTACAGTAATAGGAAAGCATATCAACAAAGGTAAGGGATATCGCATGGTCAAAGTTACTGATAATCAAAACCTTGATAGGTGGTCGATTTTCTAACAACTGAGTAGAGAGGTTTTCAGCGTGGGTTAAGATGGTGTACATCAAGTGTTCCAACTGTTCAGGATGGTCATGCTGTCCAATTGCTTGACGGTATTGAGCCAGTTCTTGACGCGCACTTCCCATAAAGTCTGGGAAGTAAACTTCAAATTTTTTAATCGTTAATGCTTTTTGTTCAAATAAGATTGGGGTAGAAAAGATTTCCTGTCTTTCAAAGAAAGCAGTGTTGTGTAAATGCCAAATCAGCTCATCGTGGTTGGTAAAAGTAATCTTATATTGTTTTGATAGGCTTTCTAATATTTGACTAAGTAATTGGTAAGAGTATCTTGCTTCACTGTTTTCTTCTAAAGAGTTGAAGAATTCTTGAGGATTTAAGAAAAGATTGTTTTGAATAAAGGATATAAAAATTTGGGCGATGATATCTGGAGTGATTTCAAGTCCCAGTTTTTCAGAGAAATGGACAAGTAGCTCCTCAAAATTTGGAATATTCATCAAAAGAGGGTAGTATTCATCGAAGAAATGATTTGGTAAGTCGATAAAATGACCATTTTTGACGCGGTAAATACTGATAGCTATCATCAATTTGTACATTCTATAAATTGAAAATCGCATTGGATAATTCGTGATTTTATAGAAGAAATCAGCAAACTCTGTTAAATCCTCCTCAGGAAGGTCTGGAAAAGGCCAGTCTAGGAAATAATAGCGCTCAGAAAAGTATTGGGCAAAAAAATAACGAATATCCGTTTCATTACCAAGAATTGCAGTAGGGGTAAAAGATAATTCAATCTGAAATTGTGATGATAGAGTTTTTGTAATATTTCGGCCTAATCGATAGAGGTTGGCATTACTTGAGTGAAGATTTTCAACTGTTCGATAAATAGGTAGCCCCTCATTGAAGAACATATACTCTAGTAATTGAAAAGATTGGGAATGAGCTAGAAAATATTGATAAACGTCTTCCAGACTAGTGTTAACATCTAAATCAATCATAATTCCGTTAACGGAAGATTGGATGTCAATATTTGGAAAAGCTGTTCGTAATTCATTTAAATCATTTTTTAGGATTCGTTCTGTACATCCTAATTTTTCAGCAAGTGCATGTAACCTTATCCAATTACGATTCTGAATTAAGGTTTCCATTAAACGTAATTGTCTTTGGTCTTTTGTGGATAAAAGGTTGCGCATTTAGGTATTTCCTCCTAAATTATATTGTATCATAATTATGATTCTTTTGTACAAAAAAACAAGAATTAAAAATATGTACATTAAGTTCAAAAAAAAAAAAAAAAAAATATGGCTCCATGGTACAAAAATCAGATATATTAATTTCATAGATAATATTGATTAATGGCTCAAATAGTTGTAAAGTGTAAACTATAAAATACTATCTAGGAGTTTGAAATGAAACATTCACATAAGAAATCATTTGACTGGTATAGCATGCAACAACGATACTCTATTCGTAAGTATCACTTTGGTGCGGCTAGTGTCTTGCTCGGGACAGCCTTAGTCTTGGGAACTGCTGCCAATGCGCAAGCAGTACAAGCAGAGGAAAAAAATCCAGAAGCTACTAACAGTGTTTCTGTTGATAAGGTAGAAGAAGCTACCAAACCAGCAGAAGTTTCTACAGCTAAGAAAGAAACAACCTATGCAGCTCCAACGGTTGCTAATCCAGTAGAAACGACTCCAGTTAAAACTGAAGAAGCTACTAGACCAGCAGAAAAAGTTGAAGAAGCAAAAGACAAAAAAGAAGAAGTAACGCATCAAGATGCTGTTGACAAGTCAAAATTGTTAACGGCTCTTTCGCGTGCTAAAAAATTAGAAAGCAAGTTATATACAGAAGCAAGTGCTGCTAACTTGCAAGCAAGTATCCAAGCTGGTCAAAGCTTGCTTGGGAAAGCAGATGCATCTGAAGCTGAAATATCAGCAGCAGAGACATCTATCCAATCGGCTATTATTGGTCTAGAACTTCGTTCTAACTCTGATAAAGGAACTGTATCAGAAACTCCTGTAGTGAAGAAAGCTGACACAGCAGAAGCCAAAGAAGAAGCTAAGCCAGTTGCAACAACGACTGACCGTTCAGCTGTTGATAGTAGCGTTTTAGCAACTAATGCACCTGCCAAAGTAGAAACAACTTCAGCTCCAAAATCTACTAATGAAATCTTGAAACCAGGTTTGAGCCTTTCTGATGCTCGCCAAAATCCAGCTATCCGTAAGGAAGACTTGGATAAAGGTCATAGTGGCTTTAGAGCGGCTAGCAATCCAGCCAACCCAATTGTCTCAGGTTCTGGAAATACAGTTGCATTTTCAGACATCAGCCAAGGTGGTCGTAGTTATAGTTTCCGTGGCTACGGGAACTCACGTGGTGGTAATTCAATTCATTACGATGTAACAACAGTACGTCAAGGTAATAAATTGAATTTCACAATCAAATATTCTGGTCCGGGCGAATTTGTTAATAATAACTTTATCTTGGATAAAGGGGATGGATTTGGAAATCCTTCCAATGCGACAATCACAACTCCAAGGTTAAGAGATCAATCAAAACCTATTAGCCAAGGTGCCAACTACGTATCTCACTCAGGATACAGTATGACCTCTGCTACTTCAACAAATACGGAACAAACAATCAGATTTAGTTTGCCAATCAATAATCCAAATGGTGACTTGTCTGTTCGTTTGAAACCTGTTACTTTTAACGTGGACCAAGGTGGTGGCGGTGCCGCTACTAGCAATGACCCATACAGCAACTCCAACTATTATCATAGAGCAAATCCACTATACTTGGATGCAAACCCTTATGGTGGTACTAATAATAAGACTGTTTCAGAAGACATTGATTTCCAAACAGTCTACCTTCCAACTAGTAAATTACCAGAAGGTCAAACTAGATTAGTTCGAGAAGGTGAAAAAGGACAACGTCAAATTACCTATAAAGTTCATCGATTTGGTAACGAAACACTTTTAGGATTGCCAATTAGTAATTCTGTTACTAAAGAAGCTAAGCCACGTATTATGCAAATTGGTGTGGCTAAAGAGCTAATCGATACAGTAAAACCACGTGTTGATCAAAATAAAGTTGGTGATACAAATAACCTCACTTTCTATCTTGATAACGATGGAAATGGTGTTTATACTGAAGGCGTAGACGAACTTGTTCAAAAAATTGCTATTAAAGATGGAGCCAAGGGTGAAAAAGGGGACCAAGGTGAACGCGGTCTAACTGGAGCTAAAGGTGAAAAAGGAGACCGAGGCGAACGCGGTCTAACCGGAGCCCAAGGAGCTAAAGGTGAAAAAGGAGACCGAGGCGAACGCGGTCTAACTGGAGCTAAAGGTGAAAAAGGAGATCGAGGTGAACGCGGTCTGACTGGAGCCCAAGGTGCCAAAGGTGAAAAAGGAGACCAAGGTGAACGCGGTCTGACTGGAGCTAAAGGTGAAAAAGGAGCCCAAGGTGAACGCGGTCTGACTGGAGCCCAAGGTGCCAAAGGTGAAAAAGGAGACCGAGGCGAACGCGGTCTAACTGGAGCCCAAGGTGCCAAAGGTGAAAAAGGAGACCAAGGTGAACGCGGTCTGACTGGAGCCCAAGGAGCTAAAGGTGAAAAAGGAGACCGAGGTGAACGCGGTTTAACTGGAGCTAAAGGTGAAAAAGGAGACCGAGGCGAACGTGGTCTCACTGGAGCTAAAGGTGAAAAAGGAGACCGAGGCGAACGCGGTCTCACTGGAGCCCAAGGTCAGGCAGGTCGTGACGGTGTAACTCCAACCGTAACCGTTAAAGATAATAAAGATGACGGCACTCATACTATCACGATTAACGACGGTAGAGGTAATGTTACAAGTACTGTTGTGAGAGATGGTTTCGATGGCGCAAGTCCATTAGTTGCGACTCAACGAAATGACGCAGATAAAACAACGACCGTTATCTTCTATTATGACAAAAATGATAACAACGAATTTGATGCAGGCGATACAAAACTAAAAGAAGTTGTCATTGCAGATGGAGCCAAAGGTGAAAAAGGGGACCAAGGCGAACGCGGTCTAACTGGAGCACAAGGTGAAAAAGGAGAACGTGGAGACCGTGGTGAAACAGGAGCAGCGGGACGTGACGGAAAAACTCCAAAAATCACAACTGCTCGTGGAGCAGACGGCCGTAGTACTGATATTACATTTACTATTCCTGGTGAAGAACCTGTAACAGTTAACATTAAAGATGGTAAAGATGGACGTACACCAACCATTGACTTAAATGCCTTAGCTGAAGCAGCAGCAAGATTAAACAATCAAAGAAGCGGAAGAGTAAGAAGAGCTTTAGCAGACGCCCCATCTACAGCACCAGCAGAAAAACCAAGAGAAGGTACTCTTATTACAGCGTACTTTGATAACAATGGTAATGGTCGGTACGATGAAGGTATAGATGAATTAATTGCAAAACAACCAATTTATAATGGTACAGACGGTGCCAATGGTGCAGCAGGTGCAGCCGGACGTAATGGTGCTGAATTATTAAGTGGACCTAAAGCACCAACAGCAGATGATGGTAAAGATGGCGACACTTATATCGATGCAACTACAGGTGATGTTTATAAGAAAGAAAACGGAACTTGGGATAAGATTGGTAACATTCGTGGACCTCAAGGTCTAAAAGGTGAAGCCGGAGTTGCAGGACCACAAGGGCTACAAGGACCTAAGGGTGACCAGGGTGCT